>JAZRFD010000067.1:0-21001 GCA_045661185.1 Eubacteriales bacterium
AGGCGGCGAAACACCTTCTTTTCGGCGCTTTTCTTTTTGCCAAGCTTTTTCTTTTGCGCCTTTTTCGCCAAAAGAAAAAGCGGAATAAAAATATTTGTGCAATCTAACAAATAACGTACCTTTGGTCTACAATCAGAGGGGCGCGCATTGCGCGCCCGCCTTCAACGAGTGCGCACCGCATAAACGGACGACCGATGGTCGCCCCCACAGGTGAAGAGAAAATTGCCCCCATTGTATCGCATTCCGTGCCGTTTGTCAAGCTTCTCCGCAGATTGCGGCGACATTTTTCGGCGTTTCATCTTGACACGCATCACTTTTTCGGGTATAATAAAAATGGTATTCAATCTACTCATCGGAGGACAGAAATGGAACAGAAAAAATTGGAAGAGCTGCGCGAGATCGCACGAAAGATCCGCGTTGGCATCATTGAGGGCACGCATGCGGCAAAATCGGGTCACCCGGGCGGATCGCTTTCGATCACCGACGTGATGACCTACCTCTATTTTGTGGAAATGAACGTCGATCCCGCAAATCCGCAGGATCCCGACCGCGACCGCTTTGTGCTTTCCAAGGGGCACTGCGCGCCCGCGCTTTATGCAACGCTTGCAAATCGCGGATATTTCCCCGTTGAGGAGCTGACCACGCTGCGTAAGATCGGCTCGCGCCTGCAGGGACACCCCGATATGACTCTGACCCCCGGTGTGGATATGTCCGCGGGCTCTCTGGGTCTTGGCATCAGCTCGGCGGCAGGTATGGCACTGGCGGGCAAGATCGACGGCAAGAGCTACCGCGTTTACACCGCCGTGGGCGACGGGGAAAGCGAGGAGGGTCAGGTTTGGGAGGCGTGCATGTTTGCCGCTCACTACAAGCTGGATAATTTCTGCGCGATCTTTGACTGGAACGGGCTTCAGATCGACGGCCCCGTGACCGAGGTCATGAACCCCACGCCCCACGACAAAAAGCTTGAGGCGTTCGGCTTCCACGTCATTTCCATCGACGGTCACGATTTTAACGCCATTGAGGCTGCCTTTGAGGAGGCCAAGACGGTCAAGGGCAAGCCCACCGCGATCATCGCAAAAACGGTCAAGGGCAAGGGCGTTTCCTTTATGGAAAACAAGGTGAATTGGCACGGTGCCGCTCCCAACGACGAGCAGTACGCCGAAGCCATCGCAGAGTTGAACGCATAAGGGGGAGAGAACAATGGCAGAAAAATTAGCTACCAGAGAAGCATACGGCGCGGCTCTTTGCGAGCTGGCCGAGAAATACGATTTCGTGGTGCTTGTCGCAGACCTTGCGGAAGCAACCAAAACGGTGAAATTCAAGAAGGCATACCCCGAACGGTTTTTCGATTGCGGTATTGCCGAGGGCAACATGATGAGCGTGGCGGCGGGAATTGCTACCACGGGAAAGACCGTGTTTGCATCCAGCTTTGCCATGTTTGCGGCAGGGCGCGCGTTTGAGCAGGTGCGTAACTCCATCGGTTACCCCCACCTCAACGTCAAGATCGGCGCAACGCACGCGGGCATTACCGTCGGTGAGGACGGCGCGACCCACCAGTGCAACGAGGATATCGCGCTGATGCGCACCATTCCGGGCATGACCATTATCAACCCGTCCGACGCGGTTGAGGCACGCGCGGCGGTGGAAGCGGCGCTTGCGACCAAGGGTCCGTTCTATCTGCGCTTTGGCAGATATGCCGTTCCCGTGATCAACGATTCTCCCGACTACAAATTTGAGGTCGGCAAGGGCGTTTGCGTGGCAGACGGTAAGGACGTTACCATCGTGGCGACCGGCCTTATGGTCTCCATGGCGCTTGAGGCGCGTGAGCTGCTTGCCGCCGAGGGGATTGACGCACGTGTGATCAATATCCACACCATCAAGCCCATTGATAAGGAGATCCTTGCCAAAGCGGCAGAGGAGACCGGTGCGATCGTGACCGCGGAGGAGCACAACGTGATCGGTGGCCTTGGCGCGGCTGTAACCGAGGCGATCTGCGAGAGCGTTCCCGTTCCCGTCATCCGCGTGGGTATGCAGGATACCTACGGACATTCGGGCACGGTTCCCGCATTGCTGGAAGCATACGGCTTGACGCCTGCGGCAATTGCCGAGAGCGCAAAGAAAGCAATTTCGATGAAGAAATAATCGGCAGGGGGAGGGGCTTTGGCTCCTTCCCCTTGTGGATTTGGATATTCCCCATAAAAGAAAGGACATACCAATGAACTACATTTTAGCATCAAAATCACCGAGACGGCGGGAAATATTGGAGACGATGGGGCTCTCCTTTGAGGTGGTCGTGGCCGACACGGACGAGAGTAGCGACGTGCGCGACCCGTACCGCTTGGTGGAGATCCTTGCCGAGCGCAAGGGACGGGCGGTGCGCGACCGTCTGCTTGGAGAGGGGCGGGAGCTTTCCGACACGCTCATCATTTCCTCGGACACGGTGGTGGCGATCGACGGTGAGATCCTCGGAAAGCCGCGCGACGAGGAGGACGCGCGCCGCATGCTGCGTCTGTATTCGGGACGCTCGCACGAGGTCGTCAGCGGCATTTGCCTGCTCCGTGGCAGTGTATGTGCTACGGCGCACGAGGTCACGCGCGTGACCTTTGATGAAATGGATGAGGAAACGATTTGCCGATACGTGTCTCTTGCAAAGCCGTACGATAAGGCGGGCGCGTATGCCATTCAGGGGCTTGCGTCGGCGTATATTTCGGGCATCGAGGGGGATTATTTCAACGTCGTGGGTCTCCCCGTGCACCGCATGAATCACCTTTATTTTGAAAATTTTGGAGAAAATCTTTTCTAAACTATAGACATAGGACTTTTCTTTATGCTATAATAAAGGTAACTATCAGCATTTGAGCAAAAAAAGGAGGTGGCAGCCGTGGCCAAGCAGATCGGAATTGATCTGGGAACGTCCAATACCATGATCTATCTGCGCGATAAGGGCATCGTTTTGCGCGCGCCCTCGGTGGTTGCCATTGACCGCGTTACGCAAGAGGTCATTGCGTCGGGCACGACCGCCAAGCGAATGCTTGGAAAAACACCCGGGAACATTCTGGCGCTCCGCCCCTTGAAGGACGGCGTGATTACCGACCTTCGCACGACCTCGCTCATGCTGCACGACTTTTTTGAGCGCATGGATATGACCTCGCTCTTTTCACGCCCCGCGGCGCTTGTCTGCATCCCGTACGGAGTCACGGGCGTTGAGCAGCGCGCGGTGGAGGATGCTACCTTTGAGGCGGGCGCGAAAAACGTGGGATTGATCGACGAGCCCATCGCGGCGGCAGTCGGCGCGGGTATCCGCATCTCAAAGGCGCGTGGCGCGATGCTGGTCGACCTTGGCGGCGGCGTATCCGAAACGGCCGTCATCAGTCTTGGCGGCGTGGTTCAATCCAACTCCATCCGCGTGGCGGGGAATGAATTGGACATTGCGATCGTCAACTACCTCAAGCAAACGAGAAACGTGCTCATCGGTGATATGACCGCCGAGGTGCTCAAAAAGCGCATCGGCACGGCGGTGAGCGACATTGACCGCGGCTCAATGGAGGTCTGCGGACGCGATTTGCGCACGGGTCTTGCCGTGACCATCGAGGTTACGAGCGGAGAGGTGCGCGAGGCCATGCGAGAGCCGCTCTCCGAGATCATTTCCATGGTCAAAATGACGCTGGAGGAAACGCCCCCCGAGCTGTCAGCCGATATTTTTGATTTCGGCATCGTGCTGGTCGGCGGCGGCGCGCTTCTGCCCGGCATTGACCGCGCGATCAGCGACCGCACGGGTATCCGCGTGGTGATCGCGAAGCGTCCTTTGGAAGCGGTTTGTCTGGGGCTTGGCAAAATGCTGCAAAGCGCGGGCGACTTTTCGGAGTTCGTCAAATACAAGGTCAAATAATGTTTCAATCAGCAGGGGAGAGGACAGATTCCGCTCCCTTGTTTCATAGGAGCCTTATGAACAATATCAATCCTACAAACGAATTACAAGAGCCGAAGCGCGACCTGCTGCGCGAGGGGATTCGCATCGGCGTTTGCGCGGGAGCGGTGACACTGATCTTCGTTTTCACGCTCGTGGCGCAGCTTTTGCTCGACATGCTCGTGCGGCGCATAGCCCCCCATTTGGCGGGAGAGGCGTGGTACGTCATGGCACTTTCAAGCATGCCGATGTACGCCGTGGCAATGCCGCTGTCGCTTTTGATCTTCCGTCTGGTGCCTGCGAGGGCTCCCGAAAAAAAGAGCATGAAGCCCTACGTGTGGTTGGGCCTCTTGGCGATCTGCTTTGGCCTTACCTACGCGGGGAATTTCATTGGAATGCTGGTCAATCTGATCATTGGCGCTATCCGCGGCGAGCCCGTTGTCAACGAGCTGCAAGCCGTTACGACCGCCACGCCCATGTGGGCAAATTTGCTGTTTGTCGGGATTTTAGCCCCTGTGATGGAGGAGATCTTCTACCGTAAGCTGGTCATTGACCGCTTGACGTGCTACGGAGATCTGCCCGCCATTTTGATCTCGGGTCTTACGTTTGGGCTCATTCACGGCAACTTCAGTCAGTTCTTTTACGCGACGGTTCTCGGCTGTCTCTTTGGGTACGTTTACCTGAAAACCGGCAAGATCCGCTACACGGTCCTTTTGCACATGGCGATCAACCTCATCGGTGGCGTTTGGGCCTCTGAGGTGATGAAGGTGGTCAACGCGGACCCCGAAGGTCTGCTTTCCATGCTGCTTTTGCTTGTGCAGGGCGCGTTTGTGATGCTGATGATCGCGGGCGCGATCGTGGCGGCGGTGCTTCTGATCATCTTTTGCCGCAAGCCGCTCTGCCGCGCGGAGAACCCTTTGTCGGCACGGGAATGGTGCCGCGTGCTGGCCTTGAACCCCGCCGTATGGCTCTTTGCGGCACTCGTTGTGTTTTTGTTTTTGACTTGAACGGATTGGCTTTGTAAAGGGCGCTTATAAAGGATTGCGCCCAAAAGCGGACGATGATGCACGCCCATACGCTGTAGTCGTTCTGTTTGTACTTTGATTCTTATCCCTTCCGTCTCGCTGCGCTCGCCACCTTCTCGCTGCGGCTCGGTCACGCCGCGGTTCTGACACCACACCGTGGTGTCATTCATTGCCGCGCCGCCGCTTCGTTACCTTACCATAAGGGGAGGCTTAAAGTGAGCGCGAGCATAGATATGAGATTTTTGTTTTTTCAGTTCTTCAGTTAGAATTGCTTTGAATACGCTTTCCGGAGCCTCCCCTGTGCAAGGGGAGGTGGCACGGCTTTTGCCGTGCCGGAAGGGTTGGTTGCCGCATACACCGCCGAGTGGGGGCAAACCATAAAATTTTGAAAGGAGGAGAGACGGTATGTACGGAAAGCACAATCACACGTTGCGCTATCTTGCGGTGGTGGCGGTGTTCTGTGTGGTCTGCGTCGTGTACCTCGGGCGTCTGTTTTATATTCAGATCTCGGGGCGCGAGGGGCTGTATGACCCCGAGTCGGACGTGAAATACGTCAAGATTCAGGCCGCGCGCGGTGAAATCTACGACCGAAACGGCAAAAAGATCGTTGGAAGCCAATACACGTACGACCTGATCTTCTCTGTGGATTTTTTGAATCTGGACGAGCACGAGCAAAACGGCATCTGCCTTGACGTGCTGTCGCTTTTGGAGGGCTGGGAGCATCTGCGGCCGACGGTTTTTACGCCGTTTGAGGTCGATCAGGAGTATCCCGTCTATTCCTACGCCGCGGGCGTGACGGGAAGCGCGACGCACCAAGCGGTCACTGCGTGGCTGGAGCAGAGGGGGCTTGAGGAAAACGCCTCTGCGGATGCTCTGGCAGAATATTACGTGGATACGTACGATCTTTTGGCAAAGGACGAGGACGGGCGGCGTCTGTATTCGGACACCGAGGTGGACAAGCTCATCCGCACCTATTACGATATGGACGCGCACCGCTTTTATTACAACGGTGAGTACACGGTGGCAACGGGACTCAAGCTTTCGGGCGATGGCTCGGCCAATCTGATGACCTCTGTTATGGAGCGGACGCTTGCAACGGTGGAATTCAAGTGCCGCCAGGAGCGCGTCTACCTTTACCCGGGGTATGCGTCGCACATTTTGGGCACGGTGGGCCCCATCTATGCCGAGGAGTGGGAGGATTACCGCGACAACGGCTACCAGATGGACGCGCTTGTCGGCAAGGATGGATGCGAGGCGGCGTTTGAGCAATATTTGCACGGCACGGACGGGCTGCTCAAGGTGGAAAAGAGCGAGAACGGTGTGAGGATCACGACCATCCGCGAGCCCGTGGCAGGGAAGGATGTCTATCTGACAATCGACATCGACCTACAGATCTCAGCCGAGGACGCGCTGCGGGAGAACGTGGCGTTCGTCGCGGAAACGGCGGACGGTGTTCTTTGCGATGCGGGCGCGGTCGTGGCGATCGACCCCGAGACCTTTGAGGTGCTGGCGATCGCGTCCTATCCGACCTATGATCTCGGCTCCTTCAACGAGGATTACAATGACCTTAACAACGACCCCGCAAAGCCCTTGACCAACCGCACGGTCAACGCGGCTTATGCGCCCGGCTCGACCCTGAAGCCCGGCATGGCGCTCATTGCGCTCACCGAGGGCAAGATCACGCCAAGCACAATGATCTCCTGCTCGGGCAAATACAAGGGCGTGATCGGCTGCTCGACCAACGGCAACAACCCGGATTCCGAGGGCGCGAACCATTGGGGTGCGCAGAACGTCACCGACGCGATCTCGCACTCCTGCAACAGCTTTTTCTGTGAGATCGGTGACCGCTTTTTTGCCGAAGCGCCCCTGATGGAGGACTACCTTGCGCGCTTTGGGCTGGGGCAGTCCACGGGCTTTGAATTGGGCGGCTCAAAGGGAACGATGGCTGGGCCGACCTACCGCGGCACGATCCAGAATGAGGACGGCTGGACGGCAGGCATGGCGTGGCAGGCGGCCATCGGGCAGTCCGACCACAAAATGACACCGCTTCAGCTGGCAGCCTACGTCAGCACGATCTGCAACGGCGGCACGCGCTACGAAGCCCGCCTTTTGCACAGCGTTCACACGTTTGGCACAGCGGAGCCGCTGCTGGTGGGCAAGAGCGACGTGCTCTCGGCCACGCCCTTTTCCGACACCACGCTCTCTACGGTGCGTGCGGGCATGGAACAGATGATCAAGGATAGCTCCTACACGATCCGCGAAACCTATCTGGGGCTTTCCAAGCTGCCCGAAAACGTGACCGTGGGAGGGAAAACCGGTACGGCACAGGTTGGCGGCGACAACCCCGACAACGCGCTGTTCGTCTGCTCCGCCACCACCGACGGTGAGGAGACCCCCGATATCGTGGTCTCTGTCGTCCTTGAAAGTGGCGCGCACGGCTACTACGCCACCCGCACCGCCGGCGCGGTTCTGAATGCGTTTTATAACTGAGGATGTGGTTTTGTGGGGGAAGGAGCTTTTTTGAGAAAGCTCCTTCCCCCACACCCCCATCTTCAAAAAAACTTCACCTACATGGATTAGATTTTCCAACCGAGGGTGCACCACATCGTGCGCCCTCTTTAGCAAGTGCCCGGTGAAAGTTTTGAAAGGGCGCGTTCGAGGGAAAACTTTTTCAAAAGTTTCCCCTCGAACCCTCCTTTTATTTTCTTCCAAACAGCTTTTCATCAAGGCCCTTGGCAAAGCGCTCGTCGGCCTTTTTGTTGTAACGCTTGATCAATTCGATCCCGCGCGGGTCGTAGGGGCGACCCGAGGGGCGGATGAGGTCGTGCTGCCACTTGGTGACATCGAAATTTGCTTCACCGCGCTCCATTCTCTCCCAAATGCCGTTCCACGGCTCGTGCGTCTGGTACTTGCCCTGCACAAAGCCCCAGTTGTACGCACCGATCTTTTCAAGGTAGAGCAGGGGATAGATCTCCTCTACGGTGTTGTCATAGATGCGGTGCAGCCACTCGGTGTCAAGCGCGGGGCGGCCGATCAGGCGGATCTTTTCCACCCATTCGATATTGTTTTCAAAGTCGTTGTAGTTGTGATAGCTGATGATGTCGGAAAGCTCCAGCGCGCGGTCACCGACGATCGCGCTTTCTGCGTATTGGAAGTCGCACAGGCAATCGGCGCAAAGGGGCTGATCGGGGTCGATCTCACGCGCGATCTCAAAGAACTTTTCCATGTGGGGAAGGCTCAGGTCGGCGCGGTTGTTGCCGGGCTCGTTAAAGAGGCTCCAGATCAGCACGCGCTCGTCATGCGCGTAAACGGTGATGATCTCGCGCACAAATTCATAGTAGCGCTCGGCCGTTGCGGGGTCGTCGAGGAGATGATAGCTCAGCTCTCCGTGACCGCCGTGAGGGGAAACCTTGCGGCCGCCGTGGTAGCCGATGTCATAGGTCTGCTCACCGAATTTGGCGGGCTTCCAGGAGGCCTTCGGCACCGAGCAGTCGTTTGCCAGTACCATCATTGCCGTGATGCCGTGCTTATAGAACATCGTCAGGTACTTGTCCAAACGCTCCATAAAGCCGTCGTGCTGGTGCTCCCATACCTCGTATTCAAGAATGATGCGCACGGAGTTAAAGCCGATGGCTTCGGCCAGCTCGATCTCGCGCTCGGCAGTCGCAAAATGCTCCTCAAACTTGTATTCCTGCCACATATCAATGCGGTTTGCGCAATCCGAGGGCATAAAGTTGCATCCGCGGATCCAGGGACGGGAATTGTACCACGCCCAAGCTCGTTCCTTTGACCACTTTCCACTCATGTCGATTCTCCTTTTCAACTGAAGATAGTTTTATTATAAGATCCGACGGCGCGGATTTTGATCGCAAAAGCAACGATTTTTTTATGAAATCTTACTTTTTGGGTGCGCCGTGTGGCTACAATTTTATTATAACGCGCCTGCACGCGAATGTCAAGGTCAATTCTTGGGCAATTTTAGCACAAAAAATGTCCGTTTGAAAGAAAAATCAAGAAAAAAGCGAAAAAACTATTGCAAAACGCCAAAAAGTGGTGTATAATAAAGTCAACTATGTAATAGCCTCATGGCTTACGTAAATTTGACTTTCGCTTTTTTGGAGGTAAATATGGTAGTAGCAGGCGATTTTAAAAACGGCATTACTTTTGACGACGGTCAGGGCAATGTCCTGCAGGTCATCGAGTTCCAGCACGTAAAGCCCGGTAAGGGTGCGGCGTTCGTTCGCACGAAGCTGAAGAACGTCATTTCCGGCGCGGTTATTGAAAAGACCTTTAACCCCACCGATAAGTTTGAGAACGCGTATATCGAAAGACGCGACATGCAGTATTCCTACGACGACGGTGCTCTTTATCACTTCATGGACACCGAGACGTGGGAGGAGACCCTCATCTCTCACGACATGGTAGAGGACAACTTCCGCTTCGTGAAGGAAGAAATGATGTGCAAGATCATTTCCTACAAGGGCAACGTGTTTGGCATCGAGCCCCCCACGTTCGTTGAGCTTGAGGTTACCGAGACCGATCCCGGCTTTGCAGGTAACACCGCAACCAACACCCTCAAGCCCGCAACGCTTGAGACCGGTGCTGAAATCAAGGTTCCGCTCTTCATCAACGTCGGTGACATGCTGAAGATTGACACCCGTACGGGCGAATATCTCTCCCGCGCATAATCTTTTACAACCAAAAGGGGAAGACTTTGAGAAACCAAGGTTTTCCCCATTTTTACAAATTTGAAAGGACGGTATTATACCATGAATTTGACTGAAAAATCCGCATATCTCAAGGGATTGGCCGATGGACTTGATTACGATAAGGAAACCAAGGAGGGTAAGATCATCGCGGCTCTGTTGGAGCTTGTGAACGATATGGCTGCCGAGATCGAATCCATCAATCAGGATATCGAGGAGATCGACGAGGATCTGGATTACCTCGACGAGTATATTGAGGAGATCGACGACGACCTGCAGGCTGTTGAGGACTTCCTTGACGAGGAGATCGACGAGGACGAGCTTGACGAGTACGATGACGATGAGGATGAGTACTGCGACGGCGATTGCGCTTCCTGCGACGGCTGCGACTGCGACGACGAGGATTACTGCGAGATCGTTTGCCCCTCTTGCGGCGAAACCGTTTGCTTTGATAGCGAGCTCGATCCCGAAAACCTGCTCTGCCCCGCTTGCGGCGAAAAGTTCGCTTGCATCGTTGAGGCAGATGACGTTGCTTTCGACGAGGAGTAATATAACGTATAATTTTGTGGGGGAAGGGGCTTTTTTGAAAAAAAGCCCCTTCCCCCACAAAAAATCCTCACCAAAAACATCCTCAACTCACAGCGTTGCTGCCATAACGGCTTTGATGGTGTGCATGCGGTTTTCGGCTTCGTCGAAAACGATGGAGCGAGCGGATTCAAAGACTTCGTCGGTGACCTCCATTGCGTCGCGTCCGAATTTTTCGCCCATTTCGCGTCCGACCGTGGTTTTGAGGTCGTGGAACGCGGGCAGGCAGTGCATAAAGACCGCGCGGTCGGAGGCGGTTTTCATCAGAGCCGTGTTGACCTGATAGGGGGAGAGCTCTCGGATGCGTTCTTCCCAAACCTCGACGGGCTCGCCCATCGAGACCCAAACGTCGGTGTAGATCACGTCGGCACCCTTGACGGCTACCATGGGATCCTCCTCAAACGAGAGCGTGGCGCCCGTTTCGCGCGCGATTGTCTCGCATTTTGCGATCAGATCCGCGTCGGGGAAGTACTTTTTCGGCGCGCAGGCCACAAAATCCATGCCCATCTTGGCGCAGCCGACCATCAGCGAGTTGCCCATGTTGTAGCGCGCGTCGCCCATGTAAACGAATTTGATGCCCTTAAGAGTGCCAAACCTTTCACGGATGGTGAGAAAATCGGCAAGGATCTGCGTGGGGTGGAACTCGTTGGTCAGTCCGTTCCAGACGGGAACGCCTGCATAGCGCGCCAGCTCCTCAACGATCTCCTGGCCAAAGCCGCGGTATTCGATGCCGTCGTACATTCTGCCAAGCACGCGCGCGGTGTCTGCGATGCTTTCCTTTTTGCCGATCTGCGAGCCCGTGGGGTCAAGGTAGGTCACGCCCATGCCAAGGTCGCGGGCCGCGACCTCAAACGCACAACGCGTGCGTGTGCTGGTTTTTTCGAAGATCAGCGCAATGTTTTTGCTCTCGTGCATCTTATGTGGGATGCACGCCTTTTTCTTTGCTTTGAGGTCTGCCGCCAAATCAATCAGCCCCTCAATTTCTTCGGGGGTAAAGTCCAGCAGCTTGAGAAAATGTTTGCCTTTGAGATTCATGTTGGTCCTTCCCGGCTACGCAATGGCGAAGCCCGATATAAAAGTTTCGCTCAAGCCTTTTCAAAGGCTTGCGGAATGGAGGGCGCGTAGCCCTCCTCGCGCTCCGCAGAGCGCGAAATTCCTTTGCGGCGCTTTTCTTTTTGCCAAGCTTTTTCTTTTGCGTCTATATGGTCAAAAGAAAAAGCGGAACAAACGATTACGCGCAAACGATCACGGTTCGCACGCCTTTTTCAGCACGTCAAGCGCACGTGCGAGCAATTCTTCGGGAATGTTGAGCGGGGGGAGCAGACGCACCTTGTTTTTGGCTTTGATGACCAAAACACCGTTCTCGCGGCATGCCGCAATCACGTCACCCGCGGGCTTTTCGGTTTCTACGCCAAGCATCAGACCCATGCCTGTCACACTCTTGATGGCGGGGGCAGCCGAAAGCGCATCAAAGATCATTTTGGAGCGTTTTTTCACACCGTCAAGCGTTTTTTCGTCCAAACGGGAGAGAATATTGAGCGCGCCTGCGCAAGAGACGGGGTTGCCGCCAAAGGTCGAGCCGTTGTCGCCCGCACCGAAAATATTCTCCACGCGTTCACCCAAAACCGTCGCACCGATCGGGAGACCGCCGCCGAGTCCCTTTGCCGTGGTGAAAATGTCGGGCGTAAACCCGTAATTCATGTAGCCGTAAAGCATACCCGTCCGTCCATTTCCGCACTGTACCTCGTCCGCGATCAGAAGAATATCCTTCTCGCGTGCAAGTGCCACAAGCCCATCCACAAATTCGCGGGAGAGGGGATTGACACCGCCCTCGCCCTGCACGACCTCAAACATGATTGCCGCGAGGGGCATCTCGTCCGCTATCCGCTTGACCGCCTCAAGATCGTTTGCGGGGGCGTGCACAAATCCCTCGGTCATGGGGGTGAACAGCTTGTGGAACACGTCCTGGCCTGTTGCCGAGAGCGTGGTGATCGTGCGTCCGTGGAAGCTGTTTTCAAGGGTGAGGATCGTATAAGCGTCCGCGCCCTTGCGCTCGGTGCCGTACTTGCGTGCTGCCTTGATGGCGCACTCATTGGCCTCGGCCCCCGAGTTGCTGAAGAACACCTTTTTCATGCCCGTGCGTTTGCAAAGCATCTCTGCTAAGCGCGCGCAGGGGGAGGAGTAGTAGAGGTTGGAGGTGTGCTGAAAGGCGTGGAGCTGGTCGGTGACCGCCGCGATCCACTCCTTGTCGCACGTGCCGAAGGTGTTCACGGCAATGCCCGTGCCAAGATCAATGTATTCCTTGCCGTCCGAGCCCGTGAGGAGCGCGCCCTCGCCCTTGACGATTTCAACGGGAAAACGCGCATACGTAGGCGCAATAAAGGCCTGATCTCTTTCAAACGTGTTCATGTGTTACTCCGTTTCCTTGTCGGCTTCGCGAAGGAAGCAGGTGCCGATACCCTCGTTGGTCAGCATTTCGATCAGGATCGAGTGGCTGACGCGACCGTCGATGATAAAGACGCGGTTCACGCCCCACTTGATGGCGTTGACGCAGCATTCGACCTTGGGGATCATACCGCCGCTGATCACGCCCTCTTCGATAAGGCGAGGCGCTTCCTCGACCGTGATCCACGGAATGAGGGTAGAGGGATCGTCCTTGTCACGCAGGATGCCGCTGATGTCGGTCATCGAGATCAGCGCCTCGGCATGGAGCTCGCCCGCGATCTTTGCCGCCGCGGTGTCGGCGTTGATGTTGTAAATGTTGCCTGCGCGGTCGCAGCCAATGGTGGAAACGACGGGGATATAGCCCTTCTCCAAAACGTCCGTAATGGGCTCGACGTTCACGCTTGTGATCTTTCCGACAAAGCCCAAACGCTCGTCCTTGGCATCGGCTTCGATCATGTGTCCGTCCACGCCGGATAGTCCCAGCGACTTGCCGCCCATGTTCTCAATAAGGTTGACAAGGCTCTTGTTGATCTTGCCCGAAAGCACCATCTGCGCGATCTCAACGGTCTCCTTGTCGGTCACACGCAGTCCGTCCACAAAGTGGGTCTCCTTGCCCACGCGCGCGAGCATATCGGTGATCTCGGGGCCGCCGCCGTGCACCAGCACGACCTTGACACCGATGAGGGAGAGCAGGATGATGTCGCGCATGACCGAGTTTTTGAGCTTTTCGTTGGTCATGGCGTTTCCGCCGTACTTGACGACGACGATCTTGCCCGTGTATTTTTGAATGTAGGGAAGGGCGTGGACCAAAATCCGCGCGCGATCTGCATTGGAAATGTTCATGATAAAAGTTCCTTTTTTGTTATTACGTACGGTAATCGCCGTTGATCTTGACGTAGTCGTAGGTCAGGTCGCAGCCCCAAGCGGTTGCCGCGCCGTTTCCGTCGCCGAGGGCGATGCGGATCTCGATTTCGTTTTCTAAAAGGATCTCCTTGGCCTTTTCCTCGGAGAACTCCACGCCCGCGCCGTTGCGGCAGACAAGGATCTCGCCTTTTTTGGATACGAAGGAAACGTCGACTTTGTTTACGTTCACATCCGCGCCGCTGTAGCCGATGGCACACAGCACGCGGCCCCAGTTTGCGTCCGCGCCAAACATCGCGGCCTTGGTCAGCGAGGAGCAGATGACCGACTTTGCAACGACCTTTGCACTTGCTTCATCCTTCGCCCCCGACACACGGCATTCGAGCAGCTTTGTAGCACCCTCACCGTCGCCCGCAATGCGGCGGCAGAGCGCTACCGTTACGGTGTTGAGGGCCTTCATAAACGTGTCAAACGCCGCGCCCTCGCCCGTGATGGGGGTGTTTTCCGCCATGCCGTTGGCAAGGACCGTGACCATATCGTTGGTGGAGGTGTCACCGTCCACGCTGACCATGTTAAAGGTGCTTTGCACGTCGGTGGAGAGTGCCTTTCCAAGCATTTCGGAGGAGATGGCACAGTCGGTGGTGATAAAGACGAGCATGGTTGCCATGTTGGGGTGGATCATGCCCGAGCCCTTGGCAATGCCGCCAAGCTTGCAGGTCACGCCGCCCACCTCAAAGCTGACCGCGACCTCCTTCAGCTTCGTGTCGGTGGTCATAATACCCTCGGCAGCCGCGGCGCTCTTGTTGTCGCCAAGTCCCGCGACCAATGCGGGAATGCCTGCCTTGATCGGCTCGATGTTGAGCGGCTGACCGATGACGCCCGTGGAAGCGACCACGATGTCCTCGGGGGAAAGCTTCATTTCCTTGGCCAACAGATCGCTCATCTGCTCGGCGATCTCAATGCCGTTTGCGTTGCAGGTGTTGGCGTTTCCGCTATTACAGATGACCGCCTGCGCGTAGCCGTCCGCGAGGTGTCTCTTGGTCACGGCTAAGGGCGCGCCCTTGACGAGGTTGGTCGTGTAGACTGCGGCCGCCGTCGCGCGCGTTTGGCTGTAGATCAGAGCCAGATCGCGCTTGCTTTTGTTCTTGCGGATGCCGCAATGAATGCCGTTTGCCAAAAAGCCTTGTGCGGCACATACGCCGCCGGGGATCAGTTTCATCATAAAAATCCTTTCAAAAATGGATATGGGGGATGCCACGGGGGAGGAAACTTTTGCAAAAGTTTCTCCCCCGTACCCCCTCTTCAAAAGCTTTCACCTATATGGGATTGATGTTCCCACAGAGGTTATGCGACATTGTGCGCCCTCTTGTGCGTGTGCGCGGTGAAAGTTCGTAAGTGCCGTACAGATTTTACTGTGTGGGAAAGTTTCGCGGGCGTACGGAAAGGTACTACCGCAAGCACTTGGGCCCCACATCCCAAGCGCTCCACCAAATAAGTTTAACGTAGGAGATTACAACTCCAGCCCGAGGTACGGATCAACGCCGAGGACGGTGTTGAGACACTCGATGGCGGCGCCCGATGCGCCCTTGCCGAGGTTATCGTAGCGTGCGACCAGAAGAATGCGCTCGTCGTTTCCCGCGACCGTGACCTGCATCGAATCCTTGCCCGACAGAGCCGCGGCGGAGAGGAAGCCCTCCTCGTCGGCGCTCTCTGTGTAGGAGAGCAGGGGCGTGTTGTAATAGCGTTTGTAAACCGTTTTGACGTCCTCAACGGTTTTGCCGTTTTGCAGCTGCGACGCAAAGAGCGGAACCGTGACCTCCATGCCGCTGTAGAAATCCGCGACGATGGGGAGAAACGCGGGGGCGTTTGTAAGACCCGTGATCGCCTTCATTTCCTTTAAGTGCTTGTGCTGCTGCGTCAGTCCGTACTGGCGGGGAGCGTCAAGCAGAGCGTCGCGCCCGTCAGCCTCGTACTGCGCGATCATTTTCTTGCCGCCACCGCTGTAGCCCGTGAGCGACGTGCAGGTAAGGCACGCGTCGGGGGAGAGGAGTCCCTCACGCACAAGCGGGTAGATCAGCGTGATAAAGCCGCTGGCGTGACACCCGGGAACGGCAATTCTCTTGGCGTTTTTGACCGCCTCGGCTCTCTCGGGGGAAAGCTCGGGGAAGCCGTAGCACCAGCCGTCCAGCGTGCGGTGTGCCGTGGAAGTATCCAAAACCACCACGTCGGGGTTTTCGATCATGGAGACCGCCTCGCGTGCGGCGTCATCGGGCAGGCACAGAAACACCGCGTCTGCCGCGTTCAGCATCTCGCGTCTTGCGGCGGGATCCTTGCGCTTTTCCTCGGGGAGCGTCAAAAGCTCGATATCGGCGCGCGCTTCAAGGCGTTCGCGGATGCGAAGCCCCGTAGTTCCCGCGCTGCCATCAATAAATATCTTTTTCATTGGTTCAAAAAATCCTCCACGGAGCGGATCTGCGTCGCGACCGATTCAGGTCCCGTGCTGCCTGCCGAAATGCGCTTTGCCACGCAGGTCTCAAGCGAAATTTCGGTATACACGTCCCCGTCAAACAGGTCGGAAAGTGCTTGGTATTCCTCCAGCGGAACGTCCTCAAGCGTTCTGCCCTTTGCGATGCAATCTGCCACGAGAGACCCCGTCAGCTTATATGCCGTACGGAAGGGCATGCCCTTTTTGGTCAGGTAGTCCGCAAGGTCTGTGGCGTTGAGGAAGCCCTTTTGCGCGGCGGCGTACATGTTCTCCTTTTTGGTGCGCATGGTGCGAACCATGGGAGCAAATACGGACAGGCACTTTTTGGCGGTGTCCACCGCGTCGAACACGCTTTCCTTGTCCTCCTGCATATCCTTGTTGTACGCCAAGGGGAGACCCTTGAGCACGGTCAGGAGTGCCATCAGATCACCGTAAACGCGACCCGTTTTGCCGCGGACGAGCTCTGCCATATCGGAGTTCTTTTTCTGCGGCATGATCGACGAGCCCGTGGTGTAGGCGTCGTCCAGCTCCACAAAGCGGAATTCCCAGCTCGACCAGAGGATGATCTCCTCGGACATACGGGAGAGGTGGGTCATGACGAGCGAGAGTGCCGAGAGCAGCTCCACGCAGAAATCTCTGTCGGATACGCCGTCAAGGCTGTTTTCGGTAATACCCGAAAAGCCGAGGGCGCGTGCGGTCATGTAGCGGTCGATGGGGTAGGTGGTGCCGGCAAGAGCGCAGGAGCCCAAGGGCGAATAATTCATGCGCGCCGCGCAATCGGCAAGTCTGCCGTCGTCGCGTCGGAGCATCATGGCGTACGCCAAAAGATGCTGCGCCATGGTGATGGGCTGCGCGCGCTGCAAATGCGTATATCCGGGCATGATCGCGTCGGTGTTTGCCTTTGCCTGCGAGAGGATCGCGTCGATCAGTTCACGGATCAGCTTACGGATCTCTGCGATCTCGTCGCGCAGATACAGACGAATATCAAGCGCGACCTGGTCGTTACGGCTGCGCGAGGTGTGCAGCTTTTTGCCAAGATCCCCGATGCGCTCGGTCAAGACTGCCTCAACGAACATATGAATGTCCTCGGCCTCGGGGTCGATTGCAAGCGCGCCGCTCTCGAGATCCGCAAGGATCCCGCCCAGAGCGTCGATGATGCGGTCGGTGTCATCCTTTGAAAGGATTCCGCAAGCCGAGAGCATTGCCGCGTGCTGCATTGAGCCCGTGATGTCCTGACGGTACATACGGGAGTCGAAATGAATGGATGAGTTGAAGTCGTCCGCCTCGCGCGAGAGCGCGCCGTCGGTTCTTCCTGCCCACATTTTTTCCATGCTACTGTTTCCTTCGGTAAAAATTACTTGTTCTTGTTTTTAGCGGCGACCTGTGCCTGAACCGAGATGGGGAGCCCCCAGAGATTGATAAAGCCCTTGCTGTCGGTCTGATCGTAAACGTGGTCCTCGCCAAAGGTTGCGATCTCCTCGGAGTAGAGAGACCAGTCGCTCCATGCGCCCGCCTTGATCATGTTTCCTTTGTAGAGCTTGATGCGAACCTTACCCGTGACGTGCTCCTGGGTCTTTTCGACAAACGCGGAGAGTGCCTCGCGAAGGGGGGTGTACCACTGACCGTTGTAAAGCAGCTCGCCAAAGGTAACGGAGAGCTCCTGCTTCTTATGCATGGTCATCTTGTCAAGGCAAAGGGTTTCGAGATAGTTGTGCGCGAAGTAGAGGATCGCGCCGCCGGGCGTTTCGTACACGCCTCGGCACTTCATGCCGACAAGGCGGTTTTCAACGATGTCAAGGAGCCCTATGCCGTTTGCACCGCCAAGCTCGTTGAGCTTGAGGATGATCTCCTTGGCGCTCATCTTCACGCCGTCAAGAGCCACGGGGCGGCCTGCCTCAAACTCGAGCTCAAGGTAGGTGGGTGCGTCGGGTGCCTGCATGGGGGAAACGCTCATTTCAAGGAAGCCGGGCTTATCGAAAAGCGGCGCGTTTCCTTCGACCCCCAGATCCAGACCCTCGTGAGAGAGGTGCCACATGTTCTTATCCTTGGAATAATTGGTCTCGCGGTTGATCTTCAGGGGCACGTTGTGCGCCTCTGCGTACTCGATCTCCTCCTCGCGGGACTTGATGTCCCACTCACGCCAGGGAGCGATGATTCTCATGCCGGGCGCGAATGCCTTGATGGCAAGCTCAAAGCGCACCTGGTCGTTGCCCTTACCCGTGCAGCCGTGACAGATGGCGTCAGCGCCCTCTGCAATGGCGATCTCTGCCAGACGCTTACCGATGATGGGGCGCGCCAGAGCCGTACCCATCAGGTACTCCTCGTACTTGGCGCCCGCCTGAACGGAGGGGATGATCATCTCCTCAACGAACTCCTCGGTCAGGTCCTCGATGTAAAGCTTGGAGGCACCGGTCTTGAGCGCCTTCTCCTCAAGCCCCTCCAATTCGTCAGCCTGTCCTACGTTACCGGAAACGGCGATGATCTCGGGGTTGCCGTAGTTCTCCTTGAGCCACGGAATGATAATGGACGTGTCCAGACCGCCCGAATACGCCAGAACGACTTTTTTTACAGATTTGTTACTCATTTTGTGTTCCTCCGATGCATTTCTGCAATTTTTTGAATTAGACGTGCATAATTATACAACAAGGCGCAGAAATTGTCAAGCCCTTTTCGCAAATTTATTTATATTTTATATTTTGCACAACGAGCACCGCCTTTTTTGGTGCTTTTTGGGCAGAATGTATTCGCGAAAATGAATAAATATGCATAAAATATACATTTTTCATGTATAAACGGGTGGTTGTGATGAGTAAAAGAAAAAATGTGCCGACGGTTGACAATCGGCACGCAGGGTGCTATAATAAAAATAATGTATAAAACAAGGAGGCAATTATGGCAAATCACACGATGCAATTGCGCTTTCCCGAGGGACTTGCGAAGGCTCTGACCCTGAGCTACGACGATGCGGTGATCGAGGACGAGCGCCTGATCTCCATCATGCAGGCAGGGGGACTAAAGGGAACCTTTAACGTCAACAGCGGCTCTTATAACGTCGAGGGGCACGAGCGCCCCACGGGCGAGTGGCGGCACTGCCGCATGTCGCGCTCCGAGGCGATTAAGCTTTACTCCGAGTCGGGCATGGAGGTCGCGATCCATTCCTACACCCATCCGCATCTGGAGTCGATCCCCGCGCCGCAGGCGGCGTATGAGATCGTCCGCGACCGCGCTACTCTGGAGGAGGATTTCGGTGTGATCATCCGCGGTGGCGCGTACCCCTACGGCACGTACAACGACGACGTTGTGCAGGCGCTGCGCGATGCGGGAATCGTTTACTGCCGCACCACCAAATCCACCGAAAAATTTGATGTTCCCACCGATTGGCTCCGCATGCCCGCGACCTGCCATCACGGCAATCAGCGCTTGGGGGAATTGACCCGCGCCTTTACCGCCGCTGTGCCGCAGCCCGGTGACGCGCCCATGCTGTTCTACGTTTGGGGACATTCCTATGAGTTCGAGCGTGACAACAACTGGGAAATTATTGAGAATTTTGCCGCGGACGTTGGCCACCGCAGCGACGTCTGGTACGCGACCAATATCGAGATATACGATTACGTCGACGCATGGAACCGCTTGCGCTACTCTATGAATATGAAGCAGGTCTCCAACCCCACCGCCACCGACCTCTACTTCACAAGGGGCGGTAAGCTCTACTGCGTGAAGGCAGGAGAAACGGTTTGTTTGTAATTAGATGTAGTTTTGTGGGGGAGGGGACTTTTTTCAAAAAGTCCCCTCCCCCACACCCCCATCTTCAAAAACTTTCACCAACAAGTGATTTATTTACCCTCATCGGGAACCGCTAACAAAGCGGTTCCTTTTTTCGTATCTACGTGGTGAAAGTTCCCTCGTGCAGCACAGATTTTACTGTGTGGGAAAGTTTTGTACATGTACGGAAAGAACGCTCCCGCAAGCACTTGGGAACCCCCACCCCAAGAACTCCACAAGGTTAGTTTTACGTAGGCGTATGTTCTTTTCATTGTAGGGGACGGCGCCCCCGACGTCCCGCAAAATTAACGGAGGGCAACCCTTCCGTCTCGCTTCGCTCGCCACCTCCCCTTGCACAGGGGAGGCTCGGGTAAGTGCGCACAAAACGGCTACAACGTAGGGGCGCGTAAAAATTTTTCTCCAAAATGTGACGAAAATGTTGAAAAACGCGCAAAAACGTGGTACAATAATGTATCTTTATTTTTGAGGTGAGCTATGAAAAAGATCCATTCCGTTAAGGACTACGAAAAACGCATCACAAATGATCTGATCACCGCGGATCAGATCAAGGAGGAGATCGCCAAGGCGGGTCGCTACATCGACGCGCTGTATGACGGCAGACCGATCCTGCTTGTCAGCGTTCTCAAGGGCGCGTTTGTGTTTATGGCAGACCTTTGCCGCGCGGTCACGGTGCCGTGCGAGATCGGTTTTATGTGTGCCAAGAGCTACTATGCGGGCACCGTTTCCTCGGGGGTTGTGCAGATTACCATGGATCTGGATCAGGACATCAGCAACTACCATGTTGTGATTGTTGAAGACATCATCGACACGGGCAGAACGCTCAACGACATCGTCAAGCTCCTCAAGGGCAGAAACCCGATCTCAATGCACGTGGTTACCCTGCTTGACAAGCCCTCCCGCCGCCTTGTGGATTTTGAAGCGGACTATTCGCTCTTTACCATCCCGGATCGCTTTGTGATCGGCTACGGCCTTGACTGCGGTGAGTACTACCGCAATCTGCCCTACATCGCAGAGTACGACGAGGACGTGGAGTGATTGTTACGGAAAAAGCGCACCTGTTTGCAAACAGGTGCGCTTTTTTGTTGTATAACGAAAAACACGCGATAGTCGCGTGGTTCTAAAAAGGCTTTGCCGATAAGCAGAAAAAACAAAAAATTAGCGCAGAATGTATTTGTGAGAAAGGCTCCCTTGTGTAAAGGGAGCT
>JAZRFD010000068.1:0-3454 GCA_045661185.1 Eubacteriales bacterium
CCGCCCAAAAGGGGCAGGATCATTGTCAGAAGATAGTCGCTCATGAAAGTTTCGAGAGTCATATCCGTTCTCCTTGATTTTTATGATTTCCTTTACGTAATTTCAAAAAATACGCTATTATAAGTATACCGACAAAAAATAAACTTTTTTATCAGGAAAATGTAAAATCTATGTAAAGTGAGGCAAAAAAGAAAGCGGAACCGCCGTTTTTTGCGGTTCCGCTTTCTTTTTTTACATCAATTCCTGCCCGTTGATCACAAGCTTGAACTGCAATCCCAGGCGTTCGGCGGCGCGACGGCAGAGCACCATGCGCGCCAAAAAGATCTCAAAATATTCCATGACCGAGCTGATGGCGGTGTCGACCGTCAGCGCAAGCGTGATGAGCGTGTGCGCGTCGTTGATCGAAAGATCGGCACCTATGACCGAATAATTGACGCGGTCGTGGATATCAAAGGTGGAAAAATCGGCATTGCGCACGCGCGAGCGACGCACGTCGGACTTGTCCGCCAGAATCAGCGCGGCGGCAATGGGGTTGACGGGCACGCCCGTTCCCTCGTCGTGGTTGCCGATGGCGGTGGTGATCAGGGCGATCTCCTCGGGCGGAAAGCCGAGGTTGTCAAGAATGCGGAAGGCCATTAAAGCGCCGCTTTGACTGTGCTCCGAGCGGTTGACGAGGTTTCCTATGTCGTGCAGATGCCCCGCGATGCGCGCAAGCTCAATCTCTCGCGCGCCAAAGCCGAGCGTGGAGAGGATATATGCCGCGCGCTCGGAAACCGCCGTCACGTGCGCCATGCTGTGCTCGGTGTAGCCAAGTGCGCGGAGCGATTCGTCTGCCTGCGAAATATAGGTGCGGATCGCCTCGTTTTTCTTGATCTGTTCGTATGTCATAGATACTCCTTATTTCGGGAAATAAACGGTTACGGTGGTGCCCACGTCGGGAAGGCTGTTGAGCTTGATGATGTCCTCAACCGGCGCGAGTGTGATCAGAATCATGGGAAGGACAGACAGCAGCGCGCATGTGAACAAGGGAAGCACGTCGTGGTGCAGGGCTCGCGTGATTCTGTATAGCGTGGTACCCGCAAGCCCCACGGTGTCAAAGCCGGAGGCTGCGAGGGTATAGGTCATCAATTCGCGAATGGCGCTGTCGTCTTCCACACAAAAAATCATAAGAAATACTTCTGCTTTTTATACGATCAATTTTATAGTACCGTTTTTTGGCAAGAAACAAAACCGTTTTTTTTGTAAAAATTATGTAAAGCATCTTTATTGTACCATATTCGCACCGTATTGTCAACCGCCGCGCCCCCTTGACTTTTTGCGGCGATATGGGTATAATATGATCAGCGAATGACAAAAGGAGACGGAATATGGAGATCGTACACGCACGCACGGAGCAATTGACAAGGATTTTGCAAATTTACGCCGACGCAAGAGCCTATATGAAGGAGCAGGGCAACCCCACGCAATGGGGAAACGGATATCCCGGGGAGGCGCTGATCCGCGCAGACATTGAGGCGCAAAAGCTCTACCTGTGCGTTGAAAACGGCGAAATTTTAGGGGTTTTCTTCTTCGACGTGGGTGAGGATCCCACCTATGCCCGCATTGACGGGGGAGCGTGGCTGAACGATCGCCCCTATGGTGTGATCCATCGCATCGCGGTCGCCGCGCGTGGCAGAGGCGTGGCGGGCTTTTGCTTCGATTACGGTCTTGCGCAATGCAACAATCTCAAGATCGACACACACCGCGACAATCTCCCGATGCAGCGTGCGCTGGCGCGGCACGGCTTCGTTCCCTGTGGTACGATTTACCTTGAAAACGGGGACGCACGCATCGCCTATCAAAAAAGCGTCGGATAAGCGCATATTTTGCCTATTGACTTATAAAGGATTTTATGGTAAAATAATAAAAATAGACTTAACACGCGCACGCCTTAGATTATTATTAGCTTGTGGAGGAAATATGAACGCACTTCGAGATGCCTTCCGTCGACACCGCTTCCTGTTTACGGAGCTGGTCAAAAGAGATTTCAAGAAAAAGTACAAGCGTACCTATCTGGGTATGGTCTGGAGCTTGCTCTCACCGCTTTTGTCCCTGTCCGTTATGTATCTGGTGTTCTCCAACATCTTCAACAGCACGATCGAGAACTATCTGATCTATCTGTTCTGCGGTAATATCGTCTGGGCATATTTCAGTGACGCGACCAACGGAGGAATGGCGTCGTTGATGGACAACGCCGAGATCTTTTCCAAGATCAACGTTCCGAAATATCTGTTTTTGTTCTCGCGCAACACCTCGTCGCTTATCAACTTCGGCGCGACCTTTGTCGTGTTCCTGATCTTTTGCGTGGCCACGGGTGTGGATTTCGGCTTCCACTTTTTCATGCTTCTCGTGCCCATGCTGTTTCTGATCGTGTTCAACATCGGAATGGGGCTCGTGCTTTCCGCAATGTTTGTATTCTTTCGCGACGTGCAGTATTTGTGGAGCGTGTTCCTCACGCTTCTGATGTATATGTCCGCGATCTTCTACGATCCGCGCGCGATCGGTAAGATCTTTGGTCTTGTCGAGGCGGAGACCCTGCTTTGGTGCAATCCCGTGTATTCGTATATCAAGTATTTCCGAACCATCGTGCTGGACGGTCAGATCCCGGGGCTTCTCAACCACGCGCTTGTGATCGGTTGGGCGCTGCTGGCCGTTGGCATCGGTGCTTTGATCTACAAGAAGATGAACCATAAATTCCTGTACTACATTTGATGGGGGACGGCATGGAAGAAAAAAACATGAAAAAGGAAGAACCGATCTTAGCGCTTGACCACGTGTCGATCCGCTATATGAAGGGAGACTTCAAGGAGATCGGTATCAAGGAATTCGTCGTCCGCAAGCTGACGGGGCGTTATCACGTCAAGGAATTCTGGGCGGACAGAGATGTCAATTTTGAGATCTACCGCGGCGATATGCTGGGCATTATCGGCACCAACGGCGCGGGCAAATCCACGCTGCTTAAGGCGATCTCGGGCATCATGATCCCCACTGAGGGCAAGGTGACCTGTAACGGCAAGATCGCGGCGCTTCTCGAACTTGCCAGCGGCTTTGACGGTGATATGACCGTGGCGGAGAACACCTATCTGCGCGGCGCCATGCTGGGATATACCAAAAAATTTATGGACGACACCTACGATCAGATCATCGAGTTTGCGGAGCTGAAGGAGTTCGAGGAGACCCCCTTCAAGCATCTGTCCTCGGGTATGAAATCGCGACTTGCGTTTTCCATCGCGTCACTCGTCAATCCCGACATCCTGATCCTTGACGAGGTTTTGTCGGTCGGTGACGGTTCGTTCCGTGTCAAGAGCGAGGCAAAGATGAGATCCATCATCGGCGGCGGCGCTACCACCATTCTCGTGTCGCACTCCATGCCGCAGGTGCGTGAGATGTGCAACAAGATCCTGTGGCTGGACCG
>JAZRFD010000069.1:0-3650 GCA_045661185.1 Eubacteriales bacterium
CGGTCGAGGACGTGGAATACGGCCCCGAGGGCGTGCGCGTCACGGCTACGGTGGACGATAAGACCTACGGCCCCTTGAAGCAATACGACGAAAATCCCCCCAAGCAGAATGACAATGAGTGGTGATATTTTTCGTACCGTAGCAAGAGAGGCGGAGGCCGAGATCGAGGAAAAGCGCTCGGTCTTTATCAGCGCGGTGCGCCGTGTGGCAACCGAGGAGGAGGCGCTCGCGTTTGTCAAGGAGCGCAAAAAGCTGCATCCCGATGCTCGCCATACGGTGTTTGCTTACGTGCTGCGCAAGGGCGCGGCGCGCTATTCGGACGACAGTGAGCCCACGGGCACGGCAGGCATGCCGACCTTAGAGGCGATCCGCCGCCTGGGCCTCTCGGACGTGGTGGTCGCCACCACACGCTATTTCGGGGGTATTCTGCTTGGCGCGGGCGGCCTCACGCGTACCTACGGCGCCGCCGCACACGCGGGGCTTGCCGCCGCGGGTGTGGCGGAATACGTGCCGTTTGGCTATTACGCGCTGGATTGCACCTATGCCGATTATCAAAAGATCCTGCTCGAGCTGCCGCGCCTTGGCGCGCGCGAGCGGGGGACGGATTTTAGCGATCGTGTCATCGTGAGCGTGGCGCTCCCTGCTGAGCTTGGCGAGGGGCTGTGCGCCCGCGTGGTGGAGCTTACCGCGGGGCGCTGTGTGCCGCAAAAGACGGCTGAGGGCCTGGATCTCAAATGAAAAACGCCTTTGCGGCATTTGCCGCAAAGGCGTTTTTGCTGTCAAGAGTGCGCGTTACTTTACCGCGCCCGTAAGCATCTCGCTTAAAATGTCGGAAAGCGTGACGAAGTCCTGCATCGTCAGGCGCTCGCCGCGAATGTCGGGGCGCAGTCCCGCGCGCTCCACGGCTGCGATGCAATCCTCCTTGGAAAGATTGCCAAAGCCCGCCTGCAGTGCGTTGGGCAGCGTCTTGCGGCGTTGCTCGAATGCCACACGAATGGTCTTGCGGAACAGCTCGTCGTTCTTTGGTACAAAGGGCTTTTGCTCGTGCAAGCGAATGCGCACCACGGCGGAGTTCACCGAGGGCGGGGGCAGGAAGTCGCCTGCGGGCACAACGAACAACCGTTCTGCCACGCCATAGTAGTTCAGCACCGCGGTGATCGCGCCGCAATCCTTGCCGCCCACAGGCGAGCAAAGGCGGTCCGCCACCTCGGACTGGATCATCACGGTGATATTGTGAAAGGGCAGACCGCTTTCCAGCAGTTTCATCAGAATGGGCGTGGTGATATAGTAGGGGAGATTGGCACACACGGACACGCGACCCTTTTCGAAATAGGGGGCGAGCAGTGCTGCAAGATCCGCCTTCATCACGTCCTCGTTGATGACGGTCACGTTGTGAAATTCATTCAGCGTGTATTTGAGCGCGGGGATCAGCGACTTGTCGATCTCCAGCGCTACCACGTTTTGATAGCGCGCGCAAAGCTCGCGTGTCAGCGTGCCGATGCCGGGGCCGATCTCAAGGATCGTTTCTTCCGCGCTATCGGTGCAGTAATCGGCAATATCCTCAACCACTGCGCGGTTGGTCAGAAAGTTCTGGCCAAACTCCTTGCGAAAGCGCAGGCCGAATGCCTGCATCACAGAGCGCACTGTTTTTTGGTCACATAAGTTCATAAAAGTCCTCGTCTTTCACGATGTTCGTATAATATTATAGCTATCGCGCGCAAAAAAGTCAAGAAAAATCGCGAAAGCGAAAGATTTTTTGAAAAAATATCAAAAAGGGGGTTGCATTTTGAAAAGGAATGTGATATAATACCATTCGTTGCGGCAATCGCCGTGGCAATGGAGGCATAGCCCAGATGGTTAGAGCGCATGCTTGACATGCATGAGGTCATTGGTTCGATTCCAATGGTCTCCACCAAAAATTCCGAAAGCGAATGCTTTCGGAATTTTTTTATCCAAGCCGCAGGCTTGGTATATCGTCGACGCACGAAGTGCGGCGTATATCATCAAAGGCGGCACGCCGCCTTTGTATCTCATCACGCGAAGCGTGCATTTCCCCTGTGGCTTGATGATATACAACACTTCGTATTGATGATATACAAGGCTTCGCCTTGATGATATACACGCCTACGGCGTGATTGAGATACGTTAATTGATAACAAATATTTTTCAAATATTTATCTTGCCTTTCGACTTCCTTTCGGTATCATGGTGTCACCCGACCGAAAGGGTCTTTTGTATATGAGGATCTATTGGATTTTGTACATGATGTAGGTGCTTTTGGGAATGGGCCTTTTATACAATACCCTTCTGGAGCATGACGTTGGTATAGACGGCTTTCTCGTCTTTGTCTGGAAAAATTCCTGCGTTTCGGTTGACAAGCCTTAAAGTTTGTGTTATACTTGTTTCCATAAAACAAAAAATTGGTTTCATATTTGGAGGCTATTATGAAGATAGGACTGTTTTCGGATCCCCACTACTACACCGATGTTGATAAGGAGACGGGTGGCAAGTCTTTGGCACAGAGAAAGATCGAGGAAGCCATGGCGTTTTTTGCCGAGGAAAAGATGGATATGGTGCTGTGTCTGGGTGACCTTACCGACAGTGAGAATCAGGACGGCTCGGAGCCCGATCCGCTCGGCAAGATCATGAAGGTCATTGATCGCTATGACATTCCCTTTCACTGTGTGCCCGGAAATCACGACTATCTGCACTACGACGTCAAGACCTTTCTTGAAAAAGCCCACACGCCCGAGCTGCCTTGCGTGCTGGAGACGCCGACGCACACGCTGATTCTGCTTGACGGCAACTATCGCACGGATTACAGAAGATATGACGTGGCAGGCGTGGATTGGACCGACTCCAATTTGATCCCTGAGCACGTTGCCTTCCTCAAGGACGCGCTTGACAAGGCAACTAAGCCCTGTGTGATTTTTGTGCATCAGAATCTTGACCCCAACGTCGGTTGGAAGTCCTGTATTATCAAGAATGCCGCAGAGGTCAGAGAGCTGCTTGCGGCGAGCGGTAAGGTGCCGCTGGTGATTCAGGGTCATTTCCACCCCGGCTGCGACAAGGAAATTGACGGTATTCGCTACTATACGATCGCGGGTATGTACGATAATGAGGGCAACCGTTTCTGCGTTCTTGAGCTTGACGAGAACGGCTTTGGCATCGAAAGGATAGAAAGATAATTCACTTTGATCGAGCTTTACAGCGTGCCCGTTGCGCCTGCCGATTTCTATGGCAAGGTCGGCGTGCATCACGAGGCGGCGTACACTGCCGATATTTTGAGCCGTCTTTCCGAAATGAGCAAGCCCTATGGCGTGAGCATGAGGAAGAACGGAAAATACATGGAATGCTTTTGGTGAGGTGCTTATGTTTGATGCAGTAAAGGTCACGCGTGAGTGCGTGGCGTGGATCAGAGAATTTTTTGAGAAAAACGGTAAGGATTGTAACGCCGTGGTTGGTATTTCGGGCGGCAAGGACAGCTCGGTGGTTGCGGCGCTTTGCGTGGAAGCGCTTGGTCGTGACCGCGTGGTCGGGGTTTTGATGCCCTGCGGCGAGCAGCACGACATTGACTGCGCGTATCAGCTTGTCGATCACTTAGGAATCCGCCGTTACGTTGTGAATATCAAGGATGCCGTTGAGGGCGT
>JAZRFD010000070.1:0-3535 GCA_045661185.1 Eubacteriales bacterium
GAGCATGATCGCGGTGACGGCCACCACGTAGCTCGTGTACTGCATGTAGCGGTTTTTCGAGGTGGCAAAGATCATGCCGAGCACCAGCACCAGAATTCCGCCCGCGGTACCCGTGAGGTTGATGATCGCGTTTGCCTTGGAGCGCAGGGGCTTGACGGTCACGTCTGGCATGAGCGCCACGGCGGGGGAGCGGAAGGTCGCCATTGCGACCAGCACTACAAGCAGCGTTGCGATAAAGCCGATGAGGGGCAGGGGATTGGCGACGGTCAATTCCACCGTCGTTTTGCGAATCAGCTCGGCATAGGCCTCGTCACTCATGGCACCCTGCTGCAGCTCCGGTACACCCTCTGCAATCACGCGCGCGAGCTGATAGTTGTCGATCAGCGTCAGCGCAATAAAGGAGATGATCGCGGCGATCGTGCCAAACAAAATAAAGGGCGTGCGTCGGCCAAAGCGGGTGTTGATACGGTCGGAAAGAGAGCCGAAGATGGGGAGCATAAAGACCGCGAGGACGTTGTCGATGGACATGATCGCGCCCGACGCGGTTTGCGGGAGACCGAAGTGGTTGGTCAGGATCAAGGGAATGATCGCATCGTACGCCTGCCAGAAGGCGGAGATGAGAAAGAACGCCATACCGACCAGCAGCGTGCGCTTGTAGTTGAGCTTCATGATTGTGTTCCTTTCAAAATAATTTTGGAAGTCGCACCCACCAAAGACTCAAAACCTTTGATGGATATCTTTAGTTTACCATACTTTCGCGAAAAAAACAATACGTACGCCGTTTTTTGTAAAATAAAAGCAGCAGAATGTCTCTGCTGCTTTTATGTATTGCGTTATTGCAATCTGCAACGGTATTTCAGCTGGAAGTTTTGATCGTTGGAAACCAGCATCAAAATGCCCTGAATAAAGCCAACCAATGCGGGAATACCCGTCCAGCAGAACAGTAGCATGAAAATGCCCTTACCGTTTCTGCCAAGATAGAACTCGTGAATACCAAATCCACCCAGAAAAATAGCAAGAATGGCTGCAACAATCTTGTTCTTGATGGGCCATGTGGAGGTGTTGATTCCGTTATTGACAACGATTACATTAGGTTGAGACTGTGCGCTGAAATTAGGTTGAGCTTGTGCAGTAGGTTCAGCGTTCAATGCCGCGCCGCAGTATTCGCATTTTGCGGCACCGGGGGTAAGGGGAGCACCGCACTTAGGGCAAATAGATTCCATTGTTATATCTCCTTGCGATAATATTTTATAAGTAGAGTAATGATATCATATTTTTAGCCTTTTGTCAATCCTTTTTTTGAAATTTATTAACTTTATTTGACGTTTCTATTGACAATTCGTCAAAATAATGCTATAATTCATACATTAAATCACTTATGCGAGGTAACGAATATGGCAATTGTAGATGTATTGAAATTTAATGGAAGCCCCAATATTTTCGCATGGAAATATCCGAATTCCGAGCTTTCTACTTGGACACAGTTGATCGTTAACGAATCTCAAGAAGCGATTTTGGTTAAAAACGGTCAGATTGCAGACGTTTTCGGCCCCGGAAGATATACGCTTACCACCGATAATATCCCTGTTTTGCAAAAAATCGTCAATATTCCCTTTGGAAAGAAATCTCCTTTTTCTGCTGAGGTATGGTTTATCAACAAGGTGTTCTCTTTGGATATCAAGTGGGGGACTTCCTCGCCCATCCAAATTCAGGACCCTAAATACAATGTGTTTGTTCCCGTCCGAGCATTCGGTCAGTTCGGTATCCAGATCGAGGACGCTAAGCGTTTCCTCGTCAAGCTGGTCGGCACGATGAATTTCTTTAACAAAG
Source organism: Eubacteriales bacterium (assembly GCA_045661185.1). Lineage (GTDB taxonomy): Bacteria > Bacillota > Clostridia > Oscillospirales > CAG-272 > UMGS1865. The sequence continues at coordinate 1,831 of JAZRFD010000070.1, forward strand.
ACACTTTGACCGAACAGTTCCGTGGTTTGTTTATGACTCGCGTGAAAGATCGCATCTCTTCCTGCCTGATCAAAGCAAAGATCTCCATGCTTGAGATCAATGCACATCTCAACGAGATCTCCGAGGAGCTTACTGCGGAATTTCAAAAAGAGATGAAGGATTATGGTATTAAGATCGTTTCCTTCTATGTCAACGATATCAACGTTCCCGAAAATGATCCCGCGGTTAAACGACTTAAGGCGGCACTCGCAAAGCGTGCCGAAATGGATATTATTGGATACAGCTATCAGCAGGAAAGAACTTTTGATACGCTTGAAACCGCTTCCGGAAATGCGGGAACGGCAGGCGCTATGATGGGTGCTGGCATGGGCCTTGGTATGGGTGTCGGTATGGGTAGACAGATGGGAGGTCTTGCTTCCGCGATGACCACCGAAGCCCCCAAAAAGGAATGCCCCAAATGCCGCAAACAAATTGACGTAGGCACTAAATTCTGCCCGCATTGCGGTGCAAATACAACCGTGTCAGCGGTCTCCGAAGCAACGCACAAGTGTTCCGGTTGCGGTGCGGCTTTTGAAGGCAAACTCAAGTTTTGCCCCGAGTGTGGGCACAAGTTAAATCTTTGCCCCAACTGCGGCGAGGATATTCCCGCAGGTGCCTCCGCATGCCCCGGCTGTCACAAGAAAATCTGTCCCCAGTGCGGTAGTATGATTGCTGAAGGTGCAAAATTCTGTCCCGAGTGCGGATATACTGCGGTAACCAAATGTCCGAACTGCAATGAGGTGCTTCAGGATGGCGCAAAATTCTGCCCGAACTGCGGAACCAAAATTTAAGTCGATTGGGAGGTAACCTTGTATGAAAAGCAAATTCAAAAATTCTCTGCTCGCCGTTTTTGTAATCATCGCAACGGCAGGCATCTTCCTGTTACTTAACAAAGACATTTTTGATACCGTTATGTGTTGGTTTGCGTTTGCATTGATCATGGTTTCCGAGCTGTTCCTTGCAACCGCTTGGGTCAATTTCAACGCTATGCCTCAAAGATTTGCAGTCGTAACTGTCTCTGCATTTCAAACGGCGATCACGCTCTTGCTTGCTGCTCTTTTCATCAACCTTTTTCCCAAATCTTACGTTGGATATGCGATTCTCAACATTATCACTTTTACAGTGTTGATTGTGCTCACCTATTTCTTCTACAGAGCTTCCAACGCCATCGAAAAAACTGCTTCGGCAAAGGATTTCTTCCAAAAATGCCGTCTGGCCGTCAATGCCGCAGCAAACACGCCGAATGGCGACGCACACCGTGTCGCTTTGGAAAAGCTGGAGGAGAATCTTCGCTTCTGCAACGACGGCATTCTTCTTGATGCCGACGACGCAATCTACGACGCAATCTGTGATCTACAATCCATCATTGCCTCGGACAACGGAAACGTAGCCGAGCAAATCAACGCCATCAACGCTATGATCCAACAGCATGATTTTGCTGTAAAAACGGCAAAAAGATAATAAAAGCAAACGCAAAAAAGCGGAGAAGATTATTTCTCCGCTTTTCTTGCTTAAAATCACTCTTGCAAAGGCAAACTAACTGTGTTATAATATAAATAAATGATTCAAAAGGCACAAATCAAGGAGGGCTTATGTTTATTTCCGACGATATCAAATATATCGGTGTCAACGATCACAAGATCGACCTGTTCGAGGGGCAGTACGT
>JAZRFD010000071.1:0-9021 GCA_045661185.1 Eubacteriales bacterium
CAGCGCCTCTTTTTGCGTCACGTTGTCAATTTCAACGCCGCAGATCCTGATCCGTCCCATTTTTTCAGCCTCCAAACCGTAATGCATTTAGTATGCCGAAAAAGCGGGGATTTGATGCAATAAATGCACGATGGGCGCTCGACGTCCCGCGGAATTTGTACTGCACAAAACGGCTACAAGATAGGGGCGTGCATTGCACGCCCGCTTGCGTATGTTCGCACCGCATAACCTATAACGTGTCATCACTGAGCAGGCTTGCAAGCCTGCTCAGTGATGACACGTAGAGGGGTGTATAGTGCGAACATATACAGGCGGGCGACCGATGATCGCCCCTACAGCAAAAACGCGCATACATCCTGCGTAAAACTAACTCTGTGGAGCGCTTGGGGTGGGGGTTCCCAAGTGCTTGCGAGAGTATCTTTCCGTCTGCGTTCCATACTTTCCCATGCAGTAGAGTCTGTACTGCATTACAAACTTTCACCGCGCAGGCACAAAAAAAGGGCGCACTTTGTCGCGCGCCCTTTGGTGGGTACTCTTATTTCCTTTTGGTGAAAGTTTTTTGAAGATGGGGGTGTGGGGGAAGGAACTTTTTCTCAAAAAAGTTCCTTCCCCCACAAAATCTTCCCCCTCAAACCAACTGATCCGCGCGCAGGCGCAGGCGGCCCTTGCGGGTCTCTCCGTCAAAGGCGCGCAGAACAAAGCGACCGTAGCCGCGCGCCGAGAGCGCTGCGGGTGGCGTCAGGATCAAGTCCACGCGCTCGGTGGGCTCGTAATCCACCTCGACCGCACCCGAACGGATCAACACCTGCGCCGCGTCGCGCGAAAGGTTGCAAAGAGAGGCAACCACGCAGTCCAACCGCTCGGACGCCACCGTGTCGCTGATCGCGCGGTAGTGTCGCCCGTCGGTGAAATTTTCATCGGGCTCATACAAGCATACGCGCACCGTGTCCGCGCCTACCTTGCATAGATGCTCCTCTAAAAACGGCACAAGCGCGCGCGGGCAAAACAAAACCGCGGCGTGCTCGTTCTGCACCGCCACGTCGCCAAGCGCGTCACGCTCCAAGCCAAGCCCCAAAATCGCCCCCAGAAAATCGCGGTGCGAGAGCGCGTGAAAGCCGCTACCGCTGATCAAAACGGCACGGACGGCATCCGTCACCTCCTCGCCCAAAAGCGCACGCACCTCGTCGGGGTCGCACTCGCTCGGCACGCCCGACAGACACGCCGAGAGATAATCAGGCAACAAAAACAGGCACGCACGTTCGGCAGCGGCATAGCCACCCCAAAAGAACGCGCGATCCCACATGCCGCGGGAGCGCAGCATCCGCTCGGCGCGCACACGGTCACGCGGCGTTAAAAACGAAAGGTGCGACGGAATGCCCCGCTCGCACCGATCCATCGCGTCGGCAAGACGCGCTTCCAAAAGACCCTTCCCCGTCGCCATCACAGCACCTCCACGAAAACCTGCACGATGATAAGCAGAAACCACGTAATGGTAAACGGAACGTCAATGGGCGTATTCTCAAACCAGCCCATTTTGGCACAAAGCGCGCGCACAGGCAGGATGATAGGCTCGGTGATCACGTACAAAAAGGACGAGAGCTTCCCCTCGCCCGTAGGATCAAACAGGGAAAAGAGCACACGCGCCAGCATCGCAAGCTCCAACACGCCCAAAAAAGCCGCAACGGCGTTGCGGATCAGCTGTACCGCGATCGGCATATGCTCCCCTCCTTCCAAAATGAATCCAAAGGTGGCCCACGTCCGTGCGCCACCTTCTGTTTGTTCTTTAAGCTTCCTCGGAAATCTCTTCGTATTCCTCGACGTATTCTTCCTCTGCAAGCTCCTCGGCAGCAGGCTCAACGGGTGCGGGTGCCTCCTCAACGGGTGCAAAGCCCGAAATATCCACGCCTGCGGGGGAGATGACGATCGTGCTCTTGTTGGTCTTGATCATCTCGCCGCCAAGCACGTATGCCACGCCCGCGAGGAAGTCGATCAGGCGGTGCACCTGATCCTTGGTCAGATGGCTGATATCAAGCAGCACGATGCAGCCCTCCTTGAGCTTGTCGGCAATGATGGTTGCCTCGGTGTGGCTCTTGGGCTGGAGGAGCTTTAGGGACACCTTCTCCGCGTTGGCGGGATGGATCTCGGGCTCCTTGCGCGCGGGGTTGTCCAATGCGGACACGTTTTCGTCCTCCATGCCGGGCATTGCAATGTCCTCGGGCATGACGTACATTTCGTCGTAATCCTCCTCCAGATCGGCATTGTCGTTACGAACGAACTTTTTGAGTAAATTCATGTTGCTCCTCCTCGTATATCTTCATTCATTTTATTTTTCTTCTTCATTTGCGAACAGGGCGCGGCCGACACGAACGATGTCTGCCCCCTCCTCGATGGCAACCTCAAAGCTGCCCGACATACCCATGGATAAAATGGGCCTACCTATATTATCTAATTTTTTTTGCCAAATGTCAAGACATAATCGTGAAGTTTCTTGAAAATATTTGCGATATTCTTCATTTTTTTCACATTTTGGTGCCATTGTCATGAATCCGCGCAGGCGAATGTGCGGATATCGCGAAAGAGACACGCAAAACGCCTCGGCATCTGCGGGCGATAATCCGCTCTTGCTTTCTTCCTCTCCGCTGTTGATCTCCACCAGAACGTCCATCACAATGTCGCGCTTTGCCGCCTGCCGCTCGATCTCGCGCGCCAGCGACTCGCTTTCCAGCGAATGGATCATGCAAACCTTGTCGATGATGTATTTGACCTTGTTGCTCTGGAGCGTCCCGATAAAATGCACGCGCATGCCCTCGCGGTCAAGCACATCCCACCGCTCCAAGAGCTGCTGCACGCGATTTTCGCCCACGTCATGCACGCCCAGCACGCGGTGCAAATAATTGACGTGCGCGGCATCGGTATACTTAATTGCCGCCAAGAGGGTCACCTCGCGCGCAGGATCATAGCTGCGCTGCTTTGCTGCCTCGATCCGTTCGCGGATCTGCTCTACGTTGCGGTCCATATATGAAAGTCCGTTCATTCGAACACCTTCCCGTCCTTCAGATTTTTCCCCGACGTAATGATCAGGTCGTTGAGATAGACCTCGCTCCCCGTTCCGCCCTCGGCACGTGCCGCGATGCAATAGCCGTCACCGCGATAAAGCACCTTGACGCGGCGGAAATACGCCGTGCTGTTCTCCAGCACGTACACGCCAAGCTCCCCGTCCACCGTATAGAGCGCGCTCTCGGGAATATAGTAGCCATCCTGCTGCGAGACCGTGATCTGCGCGGTCTGCACGCGGTAAAAAACGAAATTCTCGGGGGAATCGTCCGAACGGAACACGACCATGCCGCCGTCCGTGCGTTCTACCGTCAATTCCAGCACACGTCCGCCGTTTTCGGGGAACGTGATCTCGTATTCCTCGCCTACGGTCAGCTCCGCCGCGACACGCGCGGGCAGCTCCATGACCACGTACCACTCATAGCCGTACACCATTTTCCCAACGGCTCTTTGGCGCTCATCCATGTGCATTTCCATTTGCAAGCGTTCAAACCCGTCCGCGTCCAGCGTTTCCAGCGCGGCAAGCGAAAACGTGCTTTCGTACCCATCCACGTAGCCGCGGCCGTAAAATGTGCCCGACTGCGCTTCGTTGCGGACAAGGGTCGCCTCCCCCTCCCCAAGCAACGCGGCCTTTTTGTTTTTCAGCTCCGCGATCATGTCGGAGAGCGTATCGGTCTTTCCCGAAAGGATCAGATATCGGTTCAGCGCGATCAGCATCCGCTCCTCGATCACGGCAATATTTTCTACGTCACCCGCGCGCACCGCCTCGCACATCTCCAAATATGCCGCCTGCGCCGCGGCACGATAGCCGTTGGCATCCGCCTCACTCTCTCCGCGCTCGGGCGTGCTTGCTGAAAGGATCCGCAGGGCGCGGTTGACGCGATCCAGCGTTTGCTGTGTCCGACTCAAAAAAGGGGCGGTCAAATCGGTCTGATAGACCTGCACCAGAGGGGTGTTTCGCCCAACCTTTGTGCCGCTTTCCACCATTTCGTCCACAAGCCCCGCGTCCTCACATTCCAGAACGCTCTCGTCGCGGAACAGGTAAGCCTCGGCCGACGCGATGCGACGGTCGGTGACCGCGCGCAGGGGCGTGGTCAGAAGGCTGTTGGCAGAGGAGCCGATGGCGTGCCCCGCCGTGTATGCGATCAACCCAAAAAGCGCCAGCGCGATCGCAAATTTCAGCGCATATTTTTTTAAAAACGCAATACGTGTCACGCTTAACCTCCCGTTTTGTTCGTTATTGTAAAAGAGATTGTACCTCGTCCGCGATCTCTCCAAGCGGGCGCGGGCACCCATTGGAATCCGCCACCGTCAGGCGTTGAACGTATTCCTTTGCGCCAAACCAGGTCAATTGCCGCTTGGCATAGCGTCGCGTGGCCGTGATCAGCGCCTCGCGTGCCGCTAGAAGCGCCCCTTCCCCGCGGATCACGGGCAGCATCTCCTTGTAGCCGATCGCCTGCGCCGCCGTGGTGTTCCGCTCAAACACCCCCGCCGCGTCCAAGGCCGCCGTTTCCTCAAGAAGTCCGTTTTCAAGCATCAGGTCCACACGGCGCGCAATGCGTCCGTAAAGCACCTCACGGTCGGGGTAAAACAGCTCGACCACGGTCGCGTCATACGGTGCCTCGCGCTCCCGCGAGCGCGTGTCCGACTCGGTTTTGGTGATCCCCGTGCTTTCGTAAATCTCCAAAGCACGCACTACGCGCTTGACGTTGTTTTCATGGATCACGTCGGCGCTTTCGGGGTCAACCGCACGCAATCTCTCGTGCAGAGCGCGCGCTCCGTTTGCCTCGGCGTATGCAAAGAGAGCCTGCCGCAGGGCGGGGTCACTCTCGGTCTCCTCAAGCCCTCCGCGCAAAAGCGCGTCAAGGTAAAGCCCCGTGCCGCCGCAGATGATCGGCCATTTTCCTCGCGCGTGGATCTCCGCGATCGCCGCTTGCGCAAGCGTGACGTATTCGGCAACCGAAAAGGGCGCGGTGGCGTCCGCTACGTCGATCAGGTGATGCACAATGCCGCATCTCTCCTCCGCCGTCGGCTTTGCCGTGCCCACGTTCATGCCGCGATAGACCTGCATGGAGTCGCAGGAAATGATCTCACCGCCAAGGCGGCGCGCCAATTCGATCGAAAGCGCGGTCTTTCCGCTCGCCGTCGGCCCTACGATTGCTAACACCTTGATCCGTTCCATGCTCCTCCCCCTTTCTAAAGGCTATATAATGATTATACTATATTTATAAAGGTTTGTCAAGGAAGGATCGGCAAAAAGCGCAGGGAGTGCTTTGTGGGATGCTTTGTGGGGAAGAACCTTTTTGAAAAAAGGTTCTTCCCCACACCCCATCTCCCAAAACTTTCACCAAAGGGGTATTGGCTACCCTCATTGGGAACATTTTCATAGCACTCTCTACGTGGGTGCAGCGTCGGTGAAAGTCCATCGTGCGGTACAGACTCTACTGAATGGGAAAGTTTTGTACACATACGGAAAGATTAGCTCCCGCAAGCACTTGGGCCCCACATCCCAAGCGCTCCAAAAAAGTAGTTTTGTGATGGTATTAGGCTCTCCCTCTGGGAGAGCTGGCGCCGTAAGGCGACTGAGAGGGCGTAGGGGACGGCGCCCTCGACGTCCCGCGAAATTTATGCGAACAAAACGGCTACAAGGTAGGGGCGTGCATTGCACGTCCGCCATAAAAGGATTAGAACCCAACAAGCGGACGACCGATGGTCGCCCCTATAGTGAAAATGTGCGTACATCCTGCGCAAAACAAAAGAGGGCGCACGATGTTGTGCACCCTCGATTGGGAAATCTATACCCATGTCGGTGAAAGTTCTTGAAAGAGGCGTTGGGAAAGCTTCTTGAAAGAAGTTTTCCCCACGAAATTCTCGCAAAGACCTCAATCTCTATCATACTCAAACCCGCAATGCGACAAAAACTCGCGGGCCATGAGCAGCGCCCCCTTTTCGTTGGGGTGGACGCGATCCCACGCGATGAAGGAAGAGTGGCGCACGGCGCAGTAATCCTCGTACATCTGTTGGAAATTGACGAACGTGCAGCCGTATTTCTCCGCCACACGCGCCATTGCCGCCACGTATTCGTCCATGCGCGCGCGCATTTGATCGGCACGGTTGGGCTCAATGTAGTAGGGCGAGAGCAGGAATACGCCCTTGACGCGATCCTTGACCGCCTCCACCATTTTGCAAAGGTTTGCTTCATATTCATCAAGCGGCACGGCGTGGTCGAAAAACGCGGGAGAATCGAACTGACGCCACACGTCATTGATGCCGATGCAGATCGACACCCAATCGGGGCAGAGCGACACAACGTCGCGGTCAAACCGCGCCAAGAGGTCGCGCGTGGTGTTACCGCTGATGCCCGAATTGGTCACGCGGACACAGAGCTCGGGATAGCACGCGGACAGCAGGTTTTCCACCATACGGACGTAGCCGTGACCGAGGTTTTCAAACAGTCCCTCGCCCACGGGCTGAGCACTGCCCATGTCGGTGACAGAATCCCCCGCAAACACGATACGGTCGCCATTTTCGAAGATCATACCCTTTTCTCCTTTACGTTCAAAAGCGAATTTGCTTACGCCTCGATCTTATAGGTCGTGCCCTCCTTGGTGTCGATCAGCACAACGCCCTTTTCCAAGAGGTATGCGCGGATGCGATCCGCCTCGGCATAGTTTTTCGCCGCCTTTGCGCCGCGCCTTGCCACGATCAGCTCCTCGATCTCCTTGATGAAGGGGTCGTCAGAGGCGGGCGCGGTCTCTGCCTTTTCCGCGTTGAGCTTTGCGGCATTCTCCAAGAGATTCAGGCAGAGCACCGAATCAAAGTCGGCAAGAGATGCGAGCTTTGTAGCGTCGTTGGTCTTTGCCTTGAGCACGTCATAGATTGCCGTGACCGCCAGCGAGGTGTTCAGGTCGTTGTCAAGCGCCTCGCAAAAGCCCTTTTTCAGCTCCGCGAGCACCGTCGCGTCCACGTCACCCTCTTTTTTGAGTGCCGCCACACGCGCGATCAGCTTGTTGTAAGCGACCTTTGCGTTTTCCATGTTCTCCCACGAGAACACCAGCGACTTGCGGTAGTGCGATTGCAGGCAGAAGAAGCGGTAAACCATGGGATCAAAGCCGCGCTCACGCAGGAGAGAAACGGTCAAAAATTCGCCCTTGGATTTGCTCATCTTGCCCGAATTGGTGTTCAGGTGCAGCACGTGGAACCAATAATTGCACCACTTGTGGCCGATATACGCCTCGGACTGCGCGATCTCGTTGGTGTGGTGCGGGAAGGCGTTGTCGATGCCGCCGCAGTGGATGTCGAGATACTCACCCAGATGCTTCATGCTGATGCAAGAGCACTCAATGTGCCAGCCGGGGTAACCAACGCCCCAGGGGCTGTTCCATTTGAGCTCCTGATCGTCAAACTTGGACTTGGTGAACCAAAGCACGAAGTCCGCCTTGTTTCTCTTGTTGCCGTCAGCCTCAACGCCGTCGCGCACGCCAACCGCCAGATCCTCCTCCTCAAAGTTGTGGAACATATAGTACTGCTTTAATTTAGAGGTGTCAAAATAAATGTTTCCGCCCGCCTCGTACGCATATCCCTTCTCGAGAAGCGACTCGATCACGTGGATAAAATCGTCGATGCAGGACGTTGCGGGCTCCACCACCTCGGGGCGGCGGATATTGAGCGCCTCGCAGTCCTCAAAGAATTTGTCGGTGTAGAACTTGGCGATCTCCATGACCGTCTTTTTCTCGCGCTTGGCACCCTTGAGCATCTTGTCCTCGCCCGTGTCGGCGTCCGAGGTCAGGTGTCCGACGTCGGTGATGTTCATCACGCGCGTGACCTCGTATCCCGCATAGCGCAGATAGCGGTCCAGCATATCCTCCATGATATACGTGCGCAGATTTCCGATGTGCGCAAAGTGATAAACGGTCGGTCCGCAGGTGTACATGCTGACCTTGCCCGCCTCGTGCGGTACAAACTCTTCCTTCGTTCTGCTAAGTGAATTATAAAGCTGCATGGTATATTCTCCTTTTCGCTCTGCGAGCGACTTTTACTGTGGTTTTTTAGAATGCGGTTTCTTTTTCTTCCTTGCCACCGAGTAGCCAAACGTGCCAAGGCGCTTGCCAAGCGAAAAATAGTCGCCGTGCGCGTACGCCACAAGTCCTGCGCGTTCCAGGTGGAGCTTGCCGTTGGCGTCGACCAACGTCTCGTCTACGTCGGTTGCCACAATGTCTGCCAAAAACATGTCGTGCGAGCCGAGCGGGATCACGTCTGTCACGCGGCACTCCAGCACCACGGGGCTGTCGGACAAAATCGGGCAGTCGATCTCGCTCGCGCGCTCAACAGACAGGCTACATCGCTCGAATTTGTTGACCTTCGCGCCCGTATGCACGCCGCAAAAATCCGCCGCGCGCACCAGCGCCTCTGTCGTCAGATTGATCGCAAACACGCCGCTTTTTTGGATGATCCCGTGCGAATACCGCGACGGGCGCACCGAAATGTAGGTCTTGGGCGGGATCGTGTTTGTGATACCCGTCCACGCAACCGTGAACACGTTTTCGCGCTCACCGTCCGATACCGTCACCATCGTTGGGGGTACGGGCGAGAGCATCGCGCCACCGCGCCATTTAATTTTTGCCATCTCTGCCCCTCCCTTTTCAAGTTATTCCTCATTATATCATATTCGCTTGGTATTGTCAAGGTTTTTGCGGGGATGTTTTGTGGGGAAGCTTTGTGGGGAAGAACCTATTATATCATATTTTGGTGAGTTTGTCGACTCTACTTATATTATAGCACTCCACTTTGTCAACGGTTCCAAATGCGGGTAGCCAATACCCACGGAGGTGAAGGTTCTTGAAAAGGGGTGTGGGGGAAAACTTCTTTCAAGAAGTTTTCCCCCACAAAAAGCCAATATTCCCCCACAATAAATCAATATTTCTCCACAATTGCCGCCATGGCGTCGAGCTGCTGCTCGATTTCATA
>JAZRFD010000072.1:0-43384 GCA_045661185.1 Eubacteriales bacterium
AGAAGCGCTCGAACTGCGGATGCGAGGTGATGATGTAGATCTGCCACGGGGAGAGGCTTGCAAACGCGCGCCCCATGTCGCGGTAGAGCGCCTCTGCTTCTGCAGGGGTCATCAAGCGCTCGCCGTAGGGCGGATTGCAAACGATTGTTCCGCGACGGTCGGGGGCGGGCTTTTGAATCTTGCGCACGTCAGCCTGAAAGATGTTCAAATGCTCCTCAACCCCCGCGCGCAGGGCGTTTTCGTAGACCGTGTCCAGAATATCCTCGTCAATGTCCGAGGCGTACACCTCGTATTGGCTGTCCGTTTTGATCGCTCCCTTTGCCGCTTCGCGCGCGTCGCGCCAAAGTGGCGCGGGGATCTGCGGAAATGCCTCTGCGGCAAAGCTGCGTCCAAGTCCCGGGGCGCGTCCCGAGAGGATCAGTGCCGCCTCAATGGCGATCGTGCCCGATCCGCACGTGGGGTCCCAGAACAGCACGTCCTCGCGCGGTCGCGCGGTGAGTGCCAGCGCCGCCGCCAGCGTTTCGCGCAGAGGGGCGGGGCCTGCCGCGGGGCGGTAGCCGCGCTTGTGGAGTGGCACTCCCGAGGTGTCGATCATTAAATGCGCCACGTCCTTAAAGATAAAAAATTCAATCTGGTATTTCACACCGCTCTCGGAGAACCACTTAACGCCGTGGTGATGCGAGAGGCGTTCCACAACCGCCTTTTTGACGATCTTCTGGCAATCGGGCACCGAATAAAGGCGGCTTTTGATGGCGTGTCCCTTGACGGGGAAGGCATCCGTCTTTCCGATCCAATTCTCCCACTCAATCGCGTTCGTGCCGTCAAAAAGCTCGGTAAAGGTCGTTGCGGGGAAGGATGCCAGCTTGATGAACACGTGCTCGGCACAACGAAGCCCGATATTGGCGCGCGCCACGTCAAGGAGCGTGCCCTCAAAGGTCACGCGGCCATCCATCGTGTCAAGGCGGCGCAATCCCAACGCGTCGATCTCCTCGCCCAACAGCTTTTCAAGACCGAACAGGCAGGTCGCAACAAGTTCCAAGTTCATAAATGTGCTCCAATAGATGATTTTTATCTATTATAACACAACTGCGAGCGTTTTTCAATCAATTTTTCTATATTTGCGGCGGTGAAAAATCGGTTTCGCTACTTGCAATTTGCGCGCGAATCGTGTATAATATAATATCATGCTTTGGAAAAAGCTTATCGAAAGGACAATTGCTATGAGTAAAATGAAGGTCGGTGTGATTGGTGCTACGGGTATGGTAGGTCAGCGTTTTCTGACCCTGCTTGCCGATCACCCTTATTTTGAGGTTTCGGTTCTGGCCGCAAGCGCACGCTCTGCGGGAAAACCTTACGAGGAGGCTGTCGGTGCGCGTTGGAAGATGACCGTTCCCATGCCCGAGCAGTTTAAGAAGATGGTCGTGGTAGACGCGGCACAGATCGAGGAGGTCGGCAAGCTCTGCTCCTTCGTGTTCTGTGCGGTCGATATGAAAAAGGACGAGATCAAGGCTCTTGAGGAAGCGTACGCAAAGGCAGAGATCCCCGTGGTCTCCAATAACTCCGCCAACCGTTGGACGCCCGACGTTCCCATGGTGATCCCGGAAATCAACGACGCACACCTTGAGGTCATTGCCGCACAGAGAAAGCGCCTTGGTACGAAGCGCGGCTTCATTGCCGTTAAGCCCAACTGCTCCATTCAGTCCTACGTTCCGGCACTCACGCCCCTTCTCAAGTACGGCATCAAGGAGGTCGTTGCAACGACCTACCAGGCAATTTCGGGCGCAGGCAAGACCTTTAACGAATGGCCCGAAATGATCGACAACGTCATTCCCTACATCGGCGGTGAGGAAGAGAAGAGCGAGCAGGAGCCCCTGCGCGTTTGGGGTCACGTTGAAAACGGCGAGATCGTCAAGGCCGATGCCCCCCTCATCACCACCCAGTGCATCCGCGTGCCCGTAACCGACGGTCATACCGCCGCTGTGTTCGTGCGCTTTGAAAACAAGCCCACTAAGGAGGAAATCCTTGACGCTTGGAAGAATTTCTCGGGTAAGCCGCAGGAGCTGAAGCTGCCGCACGCTCCCGAGCAGTTCATCACCTACTTTGAAGAGGATAACCGTCCGCAGGCAAAGCTCGACCGCGATATTTACGGCGGCATGGGTGTAACCGTTGGCAGACTCCGCGAGGATACGCTGTTCGACTATAAGTTCGTCGGACTGTCGCACAACACCCTGCGCGGTGCCGCAGGCGGTGCGGTTCTCATTGCCGAGCTGCTCTACAAAGAAGGATATTTTGATTGATTTTTTAAACTCAAAAGGCATCGCTCACAGAGCGATTCCTTTTTGCTTTGCAGTTTGCCGCTTTTATCCGCACCCCTCGTGCCGTTTCGTCATATTATGACATTGAAGGAGGTGCGATAATATGCATGAAAACGAAGGCGGGTGTCTCGCGGTCATAGGCTCTATGACGCAGGCGATCCGCGCGCAAAGGGTGCTGGCGAGTGCCGCGATCCGCGCCGAGGTCGTCAAGGCGGATTCGGCTGACGCGCGCCGTGGGTGCGCCTATGCACTTTCCTACCCGTGTGCGCAGGGGGCGAACGTCCGCACGGTCCTCAAAAACGGCGGCGTCCGCGTGCGCGCCTATCACGGAGGCGACCGTGATCTATCTTGACAACGCCGCGACCTCATTTCCAAAGCCCGCGGGGGTGTGGCGCGAGCAGATGCGGTGTATGCAAAAATACTGCGGCAATCCCGGGAGAGGTTCGCACGCACTCGCTCTTGCAGCGGCGGAAAAAATATACGAATGCCGCGAGGAGGTAGCCGCGCTGTTCGGGAGCACCACCCCCGAAAATGTCATTTTTACAATGAATACCACCATGTCGCTCAACATGGCGATCAAGGGGCTTTTGCGGGATGGCGACCACGTGCTCATCTCGGACATGGAGCACAACGCTGTCCGCCGCCCCGTGCATGCATTGGCGGAGGCGGGGCCCGTCACCTACGACGTTTTTCCAACCTTTCCGTCGGATCCCTACCGTACGCCAACGCGCATTTGCGCATCCATTCTGGAGCGGATTAAGCCCAACACGCGCATGCTTGTGTGCGCACACGCATCCAATATCTGTTCCGCCACGCTGCCGCTATGCGAGATCGGCGCCCTTTGCCGACAGAGGGGGATCTTGTTCGTGGTGGACGCGGCACAGTCGGCAGGGCATTTGCCGATCGACGTACAGAAAATGCACATTGACGCGCTCTGTGCCCCGGGGCACAAGGGGCTGATGGGGCCGCAGGGCACGGGGATTTTACTGTTTGGCGAGGGAGTCAGCGCACAGACCTTGATCGAGGGCGGTAGCGGTTACAACTCCCGCGATGCGCAAATGCCGAGCGAAGCACCCGAGCGGTACGAGGCGGGAACGCTTCCCACACCGGCAATCGCGGGGCTTTGCGAGGGGATTCGCGAGGTGCGGCGGCGCGGGATCGACGAAATCCACGCACACGAGTGCATGCTGGCAGAGCTTTTGACCGAGCGCTTGCACACGTTGGACGGTGTGACTCTGTACGCGCCCCATCACAAGGGATCGGTCGTTTTGTTCAACGTTGACGGTCGCTCGTCGGATGCCGTGGCGCAGATGCTGGACGCGCGTGGCTTTTGCGTGCGCTCGGGGCTTCATTGCGCTCCCTTGGCGCACACCACGCTCGGAACTCCCACAGGCGGCGCGGTTCGCGCCAGCCCGTCGGTATTCAACACCCCCGCGCAAATGCTCTCCTTTGCCGATGCGGTAAGGGAGATTGCAGGACAATAAAAAAGAACCGCCCGAGGGCGGTTCTTTTTTTGTTGCCGATTAGTCAGTTACAAAGGGGAGAAGAGCAACGTTACGAGCACCCTTGATAGCGGGGTTGAGCTCTCTCTGATGAACTGCGCAGGTGCCGGAGATTCTTCTGGGAAGAATCTTGCCTCTCTCGCTGATGAACTTGCGAAGCTTTGCGCTATCCTTGTAATCAATGAAAGCAACCTTGTCTGCGCAGAAAATGCAGACCTTCTTTCTTCTACGGTTGTTAGCGGGACGAGCCGGGCGAACAACTTCTTCCGTCTTGGTTACGTTGTTATCCATCTTATGAAATCCTCCTGTTCATTTTGTGTGCCGCTTCATCAGAAGGGCAGATCGTCGTCGGTCTTCAGCTCTTCAAATTTCGGCGCGCTTGCCGGAGCGGAAGAGTAGGACGGCGCGTTGTAGGTGTCAGCGAACTGCCCGTTAGCAGATCCGCCTTCGTTCTTGCTGTCGACGAACATAGCCTCGTCAGCAACCACTTCGGTGGCATAGCGTTTCTGACCCTGAGAATCCTGCCAGCTTCTGGTCTGGATAGAGCCGGTGATGCAGAGAGCGGATCCCTTGCGGAAATAGCGAGAGATGAACTCTGCGGTCTGACGCCAAGCAACCACGCTGATGAAATCAGCCTGGGGCTGAGCCTGCGCGCCATCGGCACCTCTGGACGTGTAGCGGCGATTGACTGCGAGCGTGAAGGAAACGACGGCGATGCCGCTGGTGGTCTGCTTCAGCTCGGGGTCTGCGGTGAGTCTACCGCAAAGGACGACCTTGTTGAGATTCAAACTGGACATCTTAAATGCCTCCTTTTTTCAAGATACGCGGATTACTCTGCGTCTGCTGCAGGAGCTTCTTCTGCGGCCTCCTCTGCAACAGGAGCCTCGACAGCCTTAGCAACTGCCTCGTACTCCAGCTTGATAACCATCACGCGAAGAACGGACTCGTCAATGTTCATCAAACGCTGCAGCTCAGCCGGGAAAGCGCTCTCGCTCTTGAAAGTAGCCACGGTGTAGTAGCCTTCGTTCATATCCTCAATGGGATATGCAAGACGACGCTTGCCCCACTCATCGACCTGAACCAGCTCTGCGTTTGCAGAGATCAGACCGGTGAACTTGCTCACAGTTGCCTTTGCGGCCTCTTCGCCGTTAGCAAGGCTGACGATGAGCATGCTTTCATAAGAATTGATAATCTTTTCCATGTTTTACACCTCCCTATGGACTATTCGACCGTGCTGTGTGAAGAATTTGCACGGCAGAGAGACGGGCATCAGCCCGTACCAATTCGACATTATACCATAAAGAGGACGACTTGTCAAGCCTTTTTTTAAAGTTTTTTATAATATAGAAAACTTTTCGCACCAAAAGACGATTATTCAGCGCAACTATCTTTTTGGAGCACTTGGGGTGGGGGTTCCCAAGTGCTTGCGGGAGCTAATCTTTCCGTCAGCGTGAAAACCTTTCCCATGCAGTAAAATCTGCTTTGCACAAACGAGCTTTCACCGCGCGCGTTCTTTCGAGGGCACTGAATGTTTGATAATCCTTTGAAGGAAAACCAAACCAATGTAGGTGAGAGTTCTTGAAGGGGGTGTGGGGGAAACTTCTTTCAAGAAGTTTCCCCCACAAAAAAACTTCAATACCCGCCCCGACGCCCACGCAAGCGCCAAAGCGCCTTACGGATGACCTCAGCGGGGAATACAGAGAGAGAAAAAAGCATAGTCAGTACCAATTCGCGTGGCAATAGGGGAGACGTGCGCAGGACGCTGCCGCCGAGATAGATAAACAGAACCTGAATGACGAGGATCGCCACCATGATCAGCAGAAAGATCGGATTTTTGCGTAGCCCCGCCCATCCCTTGAGACGGTCGGTGCGCGCACCGAAGCAGTTGAATACCGATGAGAAGATAAAGAGCGCAAAAAACGCCGTGAGCAGATAGATGTTGTCGGGGGCGGCGCGATAGAGAGACGTAACCGTTGGCGATTTGAAAAAGAAAATACAGAGCGCCACCGTAAATCCGCCGAGGAGCAGGATCTGGTTGACCATGTAGCGGTTGAGGATCGGCTCGTCGCGCGATTTTGGCGGCTCCTTCATGTAATCGGGAAGCGGCGCCTCGCCCGCAAACGCAAGGCCTCCGAGCGTATCCATGATCATATTGATCCAAAGCATTTGCACCACGGTGACGGGGGAATCGACTCCGAGGAATGGGCAGATCATCGTCACACCCACGGCACACAGATTCATCGTCAGCTGTAAAGTGATGAATTTGCGGATGTTTTTGAAAATGCCGCGACCGTAAAGCACGGCTCGCACGATGGAGGAGAGATTGTTGTCCAGAATGATAATATCTCCCGCATCCTTTGCCACCTGCGTCCCACTTCCCATCGCAAAGCCGATGTCGGCACGGCGAAGCGCGGGCGCGTCGTTGATGCCGTCTCCCGTCATGCCGACCACAAGTCCCGCCTCCTGCGAGAGCCGCACCAAGCGGCTCTTATCGGTGGGGAGCGCGCGCGCGACCACCGCAAGGCGCGGTAAGAGATCCCGTAGCTTTTGATCGGATATGCGCGCCAGCTCCTCACCGGATAGCACCAGATCGTTTTGCGGGGTGAGGATTCCCGCGCGCCGCGCGATCGAAGCCGCGGTTTCGGGGCTGTCTCCCGTGATCATCACCACGCGGATCCCCGCGTCCTGCAGCTCTGCCACCGAGTGTGCCGCCTCCGCGCGTAACGGGTCGTGCAGACAGACCGCGCCAAGATAGGTCAGCGTTCCGCTGATCCCGCCGGCGTGTCGCGTGGCGGGCACACCCTCACGTGAGATCGCAAGCGCCAACACACGTCCGCCGCGCGCGGTCTGCTCGCGAATCTGGCGTTCCGCGGCCGCACGGGAGAAGGGGGCAATCAGGTCGCCCCGCAGTTCGTCCTGCACAAACGGAAAAAGACGCTCGGGCGCACCCAGTAAAAAGGTCAGACGCTCACGCCCACCAAGACTGACGGCCGCGTATTTGCGCGCGCTGTCAAAGGGCAGTCGACCCAAAATAGTTCTGCCAACGGGGGCAGGACGACCGATCACGCTTTCCAACAGTGCCCGTGCCGTGGCATTGCCGCCAAGAGCGGCGGGGGCGCCGTCGGCATCCTTTCCAACGGTTGCCTCGCTCCCAAAACGAAGCGACAGTGGGATCAGCTCGGCGGCACGGTCGCGCTGACGTGCCAGCTCGGACAGAGAAACCGTCGCCCCATTTGGCAAAAGCAAGGCCTGCACGCGCATTTTCCCCTCGGTCAGCGTTCCCGTTTTGTCGGTAAACAAGAGATTCATGCTCCCCGCCGTTTCGATCCCCACGGGCTTGCGAACGAGCACCTGATCGCGCACCATGCGCTTGATGTTGGAGGATAGCACCACCGCCACCATCATCGGCAGCCCCTCGGGAACGCTTGTGACCAACACCGTCAGCCCCAACGTAAAGGCGTGGAGCAGATGCTCGAACAGATAATGGGGATTGGTGAATTTGAGACGGATGACCGCCTCGTTCATGCCGCTATCCAGAAAGAAGGCGTTAAAGAGATAAGCAAGTGCTACCAGCGCGGCGGCAACGTAACCGAATATGCTGATCTGACGGGCAAGCTTGGTAAGGCGGCGTTTAAGTGGGCTTTCACGAGTTTGCTCCTGGATCTCGCGCGAGATCTCACCCAAAAACGTCGCGTCTCCGACCGCCGTGACAAGCATCTCGCCCATGCCCTCGGTGACCGTACAACCGCGAAAGAGGGCTGACGCGGCATCGGGCGTCAGCCTTTGCTCTGCCGTTGGGATCTTGCGCACCTCGCGACTCTCCCCGGTCATCGCGGATTGATCCACACGTAAGGTGCCCGCAAACAGCCTGCCGTCGGCGGGGATCATGTCGCCCGCCCCCAATAGCACCACGTCACCGACCACAACGTCGGAGATGGGAAGCGTGCGCACCGCGTCGGCGCGTCGGACGTGACAAGCACCGCCCGCATTTGCTTCCGAAAGGCGCGCGAATGCCTTGGCGGAGCCGTGCTCGGAGAGGGTGGAGATCAAGGTGGCGAGAAAAACGGCGATCCCGATCCCGGCCGTTTCAACCCAGTCTCCGTCCCGAAAAAGCAACAAAAGATTAACCGCCAGGGCCGCAAGCAGAATGCGGATCACGGGGTCGTTCAGGTTTTCAAAAAAACGACGCCAAAAGCTTTTGCTTTTTTGCCTGGAGAGAAGATTGGCACCATGCTCACGCCGCGATCGCGCCGCCTCCTCCGCGCTCAATGGGCGCACGTCCTTGCTTTGTGTTCCGTTCATTTTTGCCTCCATACTTTTTTAGTTCACTATACGCGTGTGGTGTGAAAAATATGAAGGCCAAGCAAAAAAGCAGACCCCGTTGTGAGGTCTGCTTTTTTACATCAAAGGCGCGAAAATACGGCAGATGTCCTGAAAAAGACGAACGAAAAGATTGTGACGGCAATCTGCAAGCGTGACCTCGCGGCTTTGTGTCAGCGCATCGGAAAAATCGGCTTCAATGGCGGCGATTGAGGAGGCTCCGTACAGAACGGTACCGCATTCAAAGTGCAGATAAAGACTGCGGAAATCCATATTGACCGTTCCTATGGTGGCGAACTCACCGTCCGAAATCACGGTTTTTGCGTGCATAAATCCGTCGCTGTATTCATAAATGCGGACACCGACGGAGAGAAGCTCTCGGTAATAGGAGCGCGTGGTAGCGTGTACCGCTCGCTTGTCGGGGATTTCGGGGGTGATAATACGCACGTCAACACCGGACTTTGCCGCCACCTTTAGTGCCGACATCAGCTCGCTTCCGGGCATCAGATAGGGCGTGGTGATATAAAGATACCGCTTTGCACGGGTGATAGCGTGCAGATAGACGTGCTCGCTGACATGTTCTCGGTCCATAGGGGAATCGTTATATGGCTGAACCCAACCGTCCTTGACGTCGAATTGCGGGGCGGGCAGGTATGCGCTTTGTTGCTCCTCCGTTTCGCTTAAAAGGCTCCACATTTGCAAGAACATAATCGTAAAGCTGGCGGCGGCAGCGCCGTGCAAACGGATCGCATTGTCCTTCCATTTTCCAAATCGAATCTTCTCACCAATGTATTCGTCTGCCAGATTGATGCCGCCCGTGTAGGCGATCTTTCCGTCGATTACGGCGATTTTGCGGTGGTTTCGGTTGTTTTGCGTGCTGGTCAGAAAGGGGTGAAAGGGATTGAACACCTTGCAACGAATCCCAAGCTTGTTCAACTTTTTTGCGTATCCGGCAGGTAGCGTGCGGATGGAACCGATGTCGTCGTAAATTACGCGCACGTCCACGCCTTGCGCGACCTTTTCCGTAAGCACATCACGGATAGCGTCCCACATCACCCCCTCTGCGATGATAAAATACTCCAAAAAGATGTACCGTTTGGCAGCTTTCAAATCGTGAAGAAGTGAGGTGAGAATGTCGCGCCCGGATGGGAAATACCGTGATTCCGTGTTGGTATATGCCGGAAACGCAGCCGTTTTTTGCAGATAATGCAAAAGCCTTGCATCCTGCGGATGTGCGCTTGCGGCATGAAGAAGGGAGGCGTTGGAGACGGGGTATCCCTTGCGTGAGTGTTGGGTCAGACGGTCCAGTCGGCGGCGAAAGCCGGACGATCTTGTTTGGAAATGAAAGACCCAATAAAAAGCCCCTCCAAAAACGGGAAAAAGCAAGATCAGAAAAACCAGCGAGAGCTTGAATTCGGCGATGTCATGCCGTGTCAGCAGATGAAATGCGGTCAGAACACTTAGCACCGTCAGCGCTGCGGCGATCCAATAGGTATGATAGGAGCGGAAGAGCATATAGATCAGCAACGCGATCTGTAAAAGGATCAACAGAACAACCAACAGGCGTCTTCCGAAGATTGGAAGCAGGCCCTTTGGTCGCTTTTTTTGATGTGCCATTTTTTCTCCTTTCGTAATAAGCATAAGGGGAGATGCTCCCGACGGAGTATCTCCCCTTATGCTGTCAGATTATTCCTCGCCGCCGGGATTGTCGACGAATTTTTCCATGTACTGCTCGGGTGTGATCAGCACCGAGCGGGGCTTTGAGCCGTCAGGAGGAGACACGTAGCCCTCCGCCTGCATGCGGTCGATCAGCTTTGCGGCGCGGCTATATCCGATCTCCAGCTTTCTTTGCAGGAGCGACGTGGATACGCGCTTTTCCTCGATTGCCACGCGAACGGCATCGGCATACTTGTTGTCATCTCCCTTGGCGTCCTCGCCCGAGGGCATTGCGTCACCGCCGGAGGATCCCTTGCCCTTGTTGCCGCATTGCGATGCCAGCTCCTTGAGCTTGGTGATGAAGTTGGTGTCGTATTCGGCGCTGCCGTTGGTGGCACGCACGAATTCACAGATCTTTTCGACCTCCTTGTCGGATACGAACGTACCCTGCACACGCTCATTACGCATAGCACCAACGGGAACAAAGAGCATGTCACCCATACCCGTCAGCGACTCGGCACCGATACCGTCGAGAATCACGCGCGAGTCGACCTGCGATTTTACGGTAAACGCAATACGCGAGGGGACGTTGGACTTGATCAGACCCGTTACAACGTCAGCGGACGGACGCTGTGTACCGATGATCAGGTGCATACCTGCGGCACGCGCCTTTTGCGCGATACGGCAGATCGCGGTCTCGACCTCATCGCGCGCGGTCATCATAAGGTCCGCAAGCTCGTCGATGATGATCACGATGAAGGGAAGATGAGGCATGTCGGGGTCATCCGCGGTGGCCGCGGTAAAGCCCTTGATGTCACGCACACCTACCTGAGCGAACAGCTCGTAGCGGCGCTCCATTTCCTCCACGCACGCCTGCAAAGCGCCTGCGGCGTCCTGAGGCGCTGTTACAACGGGTGCCATCAGGTGGGGAATGTTTTGGTAGGACGTAAACTCGACCTTCTTGGGGTCGATCATGACGAATTTTACCTCGTCGGGCGTCAGACGGTAGAGCAAGCTCATGATAATGGAGTTGATGCAGACCGACTTACCCGAGTTGGTGGTACCCGCAACCAGAAGGTGGGGCATTTTGTTGATCTCAAAGACCAAGGGCTCACCGGCAACACCGGCACCAAGGCAAGCGGTCAGCTTGTTCTTGGATTCCTTAAAGGGCTTGGATTCGATCAGCTCACGCAGATAAATGGTGCTTCTTGTGCGGTTGGGCACCTCAATACCAACGGCATTCGTGCCGGGGATCGGGGCTTCGATTCGGATCTTGCCTGGGGCGCGGAGCGCCAACGCAATGTCGTCGGAAAGATTCGTGATCGAACGGACGCGCACACCGGGCGCGGGTGTGATCTCGTAGCGCGTGACCGTGGGACCAAAGGATGCGCCGATGTCGTCCTCGATCGCGATGTGGAAGCTCTTGAGCGTGTTGGCGAGAGCCGTCTTGTTGGCTTCGATCTCCGCCTTGTTTTCCGCACTCATCTTCTCTGCCTCATGCAGATAAGAGATCGGCGGGAAGATGTAGCGCTTCGGCTTTGCGGGCTTCGCGGATTTTGCGGCGGGTGTCTTGGCATCCGTCGGCTTTGTTGCCGTTGCCGCAGGCTTTTTTGCAGCAGGTGCGGTGGCGGGAGCGGGCTTCTTTTCTCCGGGGCGCGGCAGGTTGATCTGCTGCTGTGCCTCCAGACGCTCAAATTCCTCGCTGGTAAGTCCGAATTCGCGCGTCGGCTGGGAAATCGGCTTCGGCTTTTGTGCCGTTGCGGGAGCCGTGGGCAAGGGCTTTTGTGCGCTTGCCGCGGGTGCCGTCGCGGGCTTTTGCGCGGGTACTGCCGTGGGTGTCTTAAGCGTTCCCGTCACGCTTGTTGCGGGAGTCGTTGGCTTTTGCGTTGTTGTAGGACGCGCGGGAGCTGCGGCCGCGCCCGTTATCGGACGCGATGCTACGGTGGGCGCTTGCGCGGGTGCTGTAGCTCTGGGGCGCGTGCCGGTCAGGGGCACCTCGGGAGGCACGGGCGCGTGTCTGCGCTGCATTTGTGCGGGTGTGGGCTCCTCAAAGATGTTCTTCAAATCAAAATTGCGGTCGGCGCGGGGAACACGGCGAATCGTGCGGCCCTCTGCGGAGCGCGGAAAGATGGGCTCCACCGCCGCGTCGCGGTTGGCGGCGGGATCAATGGGGCGCGCGGGCTCGGGGGCGCGCGTCGGTGCAGGTGCTTGCGGCGCTGCGGGTGCGTGCGTAGGCATACGACGGGCGTTTGCAACCGCTGCGGCGCGAGCCGCCTGACGAGTCGCCATTTCGTTTGCGAGCGCTTCCTCCGCCTCCTCCTGCGCCATTTTTTCGCTGACTACCTCGGGGACAAAGAGGTCGTCACCGTCGTTGGGATCCAGACGGGGCATTGGCATGGGGGCAATGTCGTCCTCGGGATGCTTCTTTGCATGTACCACGCGAACGGCACCGACGGGAGCCTCGCTTTCAAAGTCCTCGTCGTCCATATCCATCTGTCGAGACGTCGTGCGGCGGATCTTTTGCTCCATTTTTGCACGGTTGCCCGCTTCCTCCGCGTCCTCCTCGGAAAGGGAACGCACCTTTTTCGGGCGTGCCGCGCGGCGGTTGCGCAGATAACTCCACAAATGCTGGGGCGTCATGCCGAGAACGTAGAATAGCGAAATCGCTAAGAGGATAAATCCGATCACGAGAGTGCCCACGAAGCGGCAAAGCGAATACAGCCCGAATGCGACAAGACCGCCCAACAGTCCTCCGCCGCTGGATTTTGCTCCGTAATAGATGAGGTCGGAGGCGGGAAGCCCTGCGCGCAGCGCGGGCTCGCTGATCATGTTAAAGACGTGAATGATCGCGCCGAGCGTCAGAAGGAATACCACGGATGCCAGGATCTTGGAAAAGGCAAGCTTGTGATCCACGTAGCGTCGCCAGTAGATGCCGAGGACCGCGAGAAGCACGGGGAGAGCCAGAACGGCCGGGCCGAACAGAGCGTTCAGACCGTAACAGATGCCATACCCGACAATGCCCATCCAATGATCTGCGGGCTGCTTGTCAAGGCAAAACAGATTCAGGATCAAAGCAAGCCCCAAAAATGCGGCAAGCCCGATCAGAACAATAGGCATTGCGCGGTGGAGCGGGCGCATGGAGCGCGGCCGATCGTCCTGCTTTTTCTCTTTTACATGCGGCGCGGAGGATGCCTTCTTTTCAGGCACTTTTTTGGGTGTTGCCGTTGTGACTTTGCGGCGCGGAGGCTCCGATTCCCGAGGGGCATCCGGAGTGTCCGACGCATTGCGCACCGATCTTACGGCCGCCCTTTGAGGCTTGTCCGCCTTTTGAACGGGCACGTCCGCCCGCTCCTTTTGGTTGGAGAACGGCACGTCGTACGCGTTGGGCTTCTTTGCCTTCGCGGGCGTTTGTTCGCGTTTTTCTTCAGCCATGTTGATAGAAATCCTTTCTGCGAATCCATGGGATCGCTCTAAAAATAGTATAAATAATAATCCAATATATAGTATAACATTTTTTATGGCGGATTGCAAGAGGAATATCAAATTTTTTAACCCCTAAAAGCAAAAAATGAGGGCATCCTGCACTCTCGCGGGATGCCCTCTTATGGTAGGGTTAGAATCAGCTTTCTTCCTCGATCGCGGCGCGACGGGAGTTGATTGCGTAAAGGATGTCGGGATCGAACCTCGGCTTGCGCCCTTCATAAGTGAATAAGCCGTTCTGCTCCTGCTCAACGTCGGTCAATTGCGTATAGCAGAAGCCGAGCATACGGGGATTGTCGAGCAGCGCGTCGGTCAAGCCACGGTATCTTTCGTAAAACTCCTCAAAGCTATGTGTCGCCTCGCCGTAGCTCCACGCCTTGCTTCTGTCACCGTTGTTATCGGGAATCTGTAAGCCAATGCCGCCGTACTCGGACATGAAAACGGGCTCACCCTTCCAATTTTGTCGCTTTATGGGATGGTTTACACGGTCATACAACTCGTTGTTCGTTACCAGCTTATCGTAATTTTCTTTAAAGGTAACGGGATCCTGATTGTAGTCGTGCACATCGAAAATATCGGTGATTACATGGTAGTTACCACTGGTATCAATGCAAGGACGCGTGGGATCCGCCAGCTTTGTCTGCTCGTAAACGATTCTCAAAAATTCGTTGTTCTGACGTGCAAACTGTGAAGGAGCCCAATCCCATGTTTCGTTAAAGGGGCACCAGCCGATGATAGAGGGATGGCTGTAATCGCGCTTGACCTCTGCCATCCAGTCGGGCAAAAAGGTGGAAAGGTTGGCAATATCGGTGTGGTCGATGCCCCAGCTTGCGTACTCGCCCCAAACCATGTAGCCCTCGCGGTCACAGTGGTAAAGGAAGCGGGGCTCAAATACCTTTTGGTGCAAACGCGCGCCGTTAAAGCCAGCGGATATACTGCACTTGATGTCCTTCAAAAGTGCTTCCTCGGTGGGCGCGGTCCAGATGCCGTCGGGGTAGCAGCCTTGGTCGAGAATCAGTCTCTGGAATACGGGGCGACCGTTGAGGAAGAACTTGCCGTCCTTCAATTCGATCGAGCGCAGACCGAAATAGGACTTGACCTCGTCCTTGCCAAAGCGCAGAACCACGTCGTAAAGCCGGCCGTCGCCAAGCTCCCATGGGTGACATTCGGAAAGCGTGATTTCAAGCTGTCCCGCGACGGAGAGGCTCTTTTTTGCGGACTTGCCGACCTTTTTGCCCTTGTAATAGACCTCTGCCGTGAGATCTGCTGTTCCCGAGAGCTCCACGCCAACCGAAACCGAGCAGTTGGAGAGGTCGGGGGTGAATTTTGCGTATTTGATGTAGGTTGCGGGTACGATTTCATACCAAACGGTCTGCCAGATACCCGTGGTACGGGTGTAATAGTAGCCGTAGGAGTTGTACGCCATGCACTGCTTACCGCCGGGCTGACGTTTGGCACGCGTGTCGTCGTAGCAGGCAATGGTCACGACGTTTTCCCCCGCCGTCAGGTATGCGGTGATATCCAGATCAATCGGTGTACTGCCGCCGACGTGGGTCAAGCCCACCTGCTTGCCGCCAACCCATACCTTGGTATCGAAATCAGCCGCGCCGATGTGGAAAAGAATACGGTTGCCGCACAGATCAGCCTCGGTAAAGCAGAGCACCTTTTTATACCATACGCAGTACATAAAGTCCTTGTTGCCAACGCCCGAAAGCTCGGATTCGGGGCAGAAGGGAAGGGTGATCTTGCCGGAGAGCGTGTCTGCTCTTTGCAGTCCTCGCTCCTCGCCGCTCTTGGAGTAATCAATCTCAAACATCCATTCTCCGTTGAGGTTTTGCCAGCTTTTACGCTCCCATTGCGGGTTGGGATGCTCGGGAGGCGGACGGGTCACATTGGTATTCATAAAAAATCTCCTTTCTTTTTCGAAAAAGGCCTTGTCTTTTCTCGCTGTTTCCATTATAATGAAATCAGCATCGAAATGCAATAGCCGAAGAGAGTCGAACTCATACGCCCTACGGCGAGACTTTTTTGCGTCTTTTGCCAAATCTCGCCTTGCAAGATGCGTATCTTGCTTCGGCTCGCTTTGACAAAATCCATCAAAAAATTCAATGCCGAAGGGTGCTGCGCAGTTTTACGTGAGCAAACATTCGTCGGATGCAAAGAAAAAATGCGAAGCAATATAAGATATTGCAAGAATTTTTTCTGTAGAGGCGCGGATATTTGCCACATAAAACCGTATGAGTTCGACGCTCTTCGGCTATAGGAAATATACTCAAAAAGGTGTGAGATATGCGCAAGATGAAGCCGACTGATTCCCACGTGGAATTTGTCAAAAAAGAAAAGGCGTACGCTCTGCTTGCGCAAAAGAGCGTTCCGTTCTGCTACGCAACGGTAGGCGTGACCTATCCTGATCCCGCCTACCGCATCGACCGTACGGCGGCCACTCGTCTATACGTATTTGAATACGTGGAGGAGGGAGAGGGCGAAATTCTTCTGAATGAGCAGTGGCAACGCGTTTGTGCGGGGGATGTGTATATTTTATGCGCGGGCGAGGAGCATCACTACCGCGCCAACCCGCAAGATCCTTGGAAAAAGCGTTGGATCAACTACAATGCCGATTATATTTCGGATTTTTTGAAGGCGTACGGCGTTTCTTCGGGCGTTTATCATGGAACGGGTGCACGGAAATACTTCGACCTGGCCTTTGAAACGGCCAAATTTGGCGGCGCGTACGCACAGTCGGGCAGAACGGTTGCCGATTGCGTCCATAAGATCATTGCGCGTTGTGCCGCGTCGGCATGCGGCCGCGCGCCTTTCGCGAGGCAAAATCCTGAACGCGCGCAATATTTTTTGCCGCGATGCGTATGATAGTTAAAAACGTTTGATAGAAAGGAATGTATCATGAATCAATTCAAATCTGTAAATGTATGCGAGCTCGACGGTGCCTTTGACCGCATCGGCAAGGACTGGATGCTGATCGGAAGCACCGACGGGGAAACTCCTAACGTGATGACCGCCTCATGGGGAGCGCTTGGCGTGCTTTGGAACAAGCCCGTTGCCATTTGCTTTGTTCGCCCCGAGCGGCATACGTACGCGCTGATCGAGAAAAGCGAGCGTCTGTCTCTCTCTTTTTTTGAGGGCGAGGAATACCGAAAGGCATTGTCTTATTGCGGTCGCGCCAGCGGCAGAGACGGAGATAAATTTGCGGGTGCCGGCTTGACCCCTGCTTGTTCCGGGGCGGGCGTGCCGTATCCCGCGGAGGCGTCGGCCGTTTTGCTTTGCCGCAAGCTGTACGCGGACGATTTGAAGGAGGCCTCCTTCCTTGACCCCGCACTTCTGTCTCATTATCAGGCGGGGGGCTTTCACCGTGTGTACGTGTGCGAGATCGAGGAGGCCTTGGTGCGAGCGTAAAGCAGTATTTACACAAAGAAAAGCAATATTTGTATAGAAAAAGGCAGTGGCTGATGCTACAATTAAGAAAAAAGGAAGAGGGGAACGGATATGATTTTTCAAACGCTCAAGGATCGCGATTTTTGGCAGCGCACCGCCCGCGAAGCGCAAAATGCACCGATTCTGGAAAAGATACAAGAAAAAGTCGCGGGATATATGCTCAAAATCTTCCTCAAGGGCAACACCACGGCCAGCTTTTCCGACGGCGGACGGTGTTACGCTGACCGACCTCTTTGAGGGCACGCTTGAAAGCTTGCCCGAGCGGTTCGTCGCCCTGATTGAGCCGACCGTCACCGAACGCGGCGCGCTTTACGTTTGAGATTTTATAATACGTTTGAGATTTTATAAAACGAGGGACTGATTCATTCAGCGCAGAACAAAAACACACGAAACAAATAAATAAAAGAAAACCGCTTTTGCTATCGAAAAAGGGTAGTAAAAGCGGTTTTTAAGGTAGAAATTTTTGCGAATTTCAATTTTAATGTGTGTTTTTTAGCTGCGCTCGGGCTCTTTGTCTACCTTTGTGCGGCGACAAGACCCCGATCACGACTTCTGCATCTTAATGACTCAGTTCCTTTAAAATTGAACGAAATGTTAACAATGCGGTAAATGCGTTGACATTTGCATGTAAAATATGGTATAATAGCCACAGCACACAGTGTGCTGAAAGGGAGGTGCTTGGTTGACGAATAAAGCGCAAGACAAGGTTGAACTGATTTCGGACGCGATGTCTGTGCGGATCATTGAAACCGCGGAGCAGCTTGCAACTGCCGAGGGCGCGCATACGGTGACGGTGCGCAAGATCCTGCAAACGCTTGGAATTACGAACCGCGTGTTCTATAACCGCTTTCGCAACGTCGAGCAGGTGCTGGAGGCGGTATACGAGGGTATGAGCTTGAAGGTGCGGCACGATATCCTTTCCGCGTATGACGAGAGCACCGATTTTTTTGAATACGTGATGGACGTAATTGAAAAATCGCTTCTGGCGTCGTACGACACCAAGATGCAGTTCAATCAATTCGCATTTGAAACCGACTCTCTGTCGCACGCCAATTATGAGTGGTGGACGGGGGAGATCAAGACACTGATTGATTACGCGAAGCAAAAGGACTTGGTGCGCGACGTGGATTCGGACGTGCTCAGCTATTCGATTTGGTGCTTTTGCCGCGGTTATAACGCCGATGCAGTCGGACGCGGCTTGCCAAGGGAGGAGGCTGTCAGAAATTTCCGATATAGCTTCAGCTTTTTGCTTGACGGCCTGAAAAAGTGATATTTTGATGCAACCGTGAAATAATATTATTGAGATAAAAGGTTTTTTGAAAGGAAATTTGAACTATGAAAGAAAAGCTTCATGAAAGACGCGATTTTGCCAATGTTCGCGAGCTGATCGAATGGGCGGGCGAGACCCACGGTGAGAGCACCGCGTTCTCCTACAAGCTCAATCCTCACAAGGAGGCGCTTGAAAAGCGCAGCTTTATCGAGCTGCGTGACGACGTGCGTGCACTGGCAACCGAGCTTTTGGCGATGGGATGCGCGGGCAAAAATTGCATCGTGATCGGCAAAATGTCTTACGAGTGGGCACTGACCTATTACGCGGTGCTTTCCATTGGCGGCGTGCTCGTGCCGCTTGACCGTGACTGGCAGCCCGAGGATCTTGCCGATACCGCCGCAAAGGCAGACGGTGCGTTCCTTTTCTGCGACGAAGATCTCAAGGCAAAGGCCGAGGTCGTTGCCCCCGCGCTTTCTCTCAAGGCGCCCGTCGTATACCTGAACGCGCAGGAGGAGCAGAGCTCGATCGCTTCCCTGATCGACGCGGGCCGCATCAAATTTGATACCGATCCGGACGCATATTATAACGCTCCCATTGACCCCCACGCACTGGCGCTCCTTGTGTTTACCTCGGGGACGACGGGCAAGGGCAAGGGCGTTATGCTTCCGCAAAATGCGTTCCTCTGCGATCTTTCTTCCATTATCCCTTATATTGATTTTGGTAAAAAGACCGTCAGCGTCCTGCCGCCTCACCACACCTTCGGCTCGTCCGTTATGCTCATCGGTCACGTCATGATCGGATGCGAGGTTTATATTTCCGCAGGTATCCGCTACGTTCCGAAGGAGCTCAAGGAGCAGAAGCCCGAGCACCTGGTGCTGGTTCCTCTGTATCTGGAGACCTTCTACCGCCGCATTCAGGCGACCTTGAAGGAAAAGGGTAAGGAAAAGCTGGTCAAGCGTATGATCAAGATCAGCAACGCGGCACGCAAGGCGGGTATCGACTTGCGCAGAAAGCTGTTCGGAGAGATCCGCGCGGCGTTTGGCGGCGAGGTCAAGATGATCATTTCGGGCGGTGCCCCCATTAACCCCGAGATCATTGATTTCTTTGAGGCGATCGGTATTGCCACGCTCAACGGCTACGGTATCACCGAGTGTGCCCCCATCATCGCGGTCAACCGCAGCCGCCACGTCGTAAAGGGAAGCGTTGGCTCGGTGCTTGATATCGACCACGTGAAGATTGATTCTCCCAACGAGGACGGTGAGGGCGAAATTTGGGTCACGGGTCCCAATGTTATGTTGGGCTACTACAAGGATGAGGCTGCGACCGCCGATGCGATCGATGCCGACGGCTTCTTCAAAACGGGTGACTACGGTAAGCTTGACAAGGACAACATTCTGTATATCACGGGACGCAAGAAGAACCTCATTATTCTTTCCAACGGTAAGAACGTATATCCCGAGGAAATCGAAAACGAGCTGATCGCAACCCCCGGTGTGATCGACATCATCGTTTACGAGGGGCAGAGCAAGAGAGGCATGGAGCACAACGCGATCGTTGCCGAGGTCTATCCGGATAAGGATTTTATCGAGAAGAACGGCATTGAGGATATTCAGGCGCATCTGCAGAAGTACGTTGACGATTACAACCGCACCGCGGTTCCCTACAAGAAGATCGGCGTGCTCAAGGTCAGAACCGAGGAATTTCCGAAGAACACTTTACGCAAGATCATGCGCTTCAAGCTCGATATGTCGATCGACTGATCAAAATTTGCGGGGCTGATTCATTCAGCGCAGAACAAAAACACACGAAACAATTCAATAAAAGAAAACCGCTTTTGCTATCGAAAAATGGTAGTAAAAGCGGTTTTTAAAGTAGAAATTCTTGCGAATTTCAATTTTAATGTGTGTTTTTTAGCCGCGCTCGGGGTCTCTTTCGTACCTTTGTACGGTGACGAGACCCCGATCACGGCTTCTGCATCTTAATGACTCAGCCCCATTTTTCGCCGCAAACGCCAAAAAACGCGGAAATCCCCTTGCAATTTACGCGCAAAAATGCTATACTGGTGCTATCTTGAAAAAGACGGAGTGGCTTATGAAGGAATTGTTAAGCTGTACCATGGACATTGCCGAGCAGATGCTGATCTGTGGGGCAGAGGTCTATCGCGTTGAGGATAGCGTCAAGCGTATGTGTCACGCTTTGGGCGCAAAACGCGTGGACGTATTTATTATTACCAGCTGTATGATCGCGACGGTGTACGACGAGGAGGAGCATCCCTTCACGCAAACGCGTCGCATCACGGGAATCGGAACCGATATCGAGCGGCTGCACCGCTTAAACGCACTTTCCCGCCGCATCTGCGAGAAGCGCATGAGCATGGAGGAAATCCGCACGGCATTTGCAAAGGTGCTTCAAACGCCCACGTACCCTTGGTGGGTGGAGTGCCTGTCGTACGCGGTGATCGCGGCGGCATTCACGCTCTTTTTTGGCGGCGGATGGATCGACGGCGCGGTTTCCTTTTTCGTAGGGATCCTTTTGAAATGGGTGGTCTTTTTCAGCGATAAAACGCTGAAAAACAAGATCTTTGCACGCTTTTTTGCCATGTGCCTAGCGTGTGCCGTGGCACACGGCGGCGTTGAACTCGGGTGGCTTACCACCATCGACAAGGTCATGATCGGTAATATCATGACCCTGATCCCCGGTGTCGGGTTGACGAACGCTTTGCGCGACCTGTTTACGGGGGATAGCATCGCAGGGCTTTTGCGACTGATCGAAGCGGTGCTGACGGCACTTGCCATTGCTGCGGGTTATTTCCTCTATGCGTGTACGTTGGGGGCGCTGTCCACCGCAAGCGTAGGCAGTGAGTCGCCCGTTGAAATTTTGCAGATCGTAATGGGCTTTCTGGGCGCACTCGGCTTTGCGATCCTTTACAACCTCCGCGGCAAAAAGCTGTTTTTTGCGGCACTGGGCGGATTCTTCTCATGGACACTGTTCGTTCTTCTGGGCTTTGCTACGCCGAACGAGGCGCTGCGCTATTTTATCGTGGCGGTCACGGTTTCGATCTATGCTGAGGTTATGGCGCGCCTACTCAAGACTCCGACCACCACCTTCCTGATCACTGCGCTGATCCCTTTGATCCCCGGAGGTTCACTGTATTACACAATGACCTCGGCGTTTGAGGGGAACGTGGAGCTATTTACCAGCAAAGGGATGTATACGCTGCAGCTTTCCGTTGCGCTGGCACTTGGGATCGTGCTGACCTCTGCGATCACAAAGATCCTTTTGCACGCAAGACATGTGCTGCATGAAAGACGGGCGCATGCGAAAAAAGAATAATACCGATGCGTGCCTGTGTGATGTCTCCCGATAATCGGGGAGTGCTGCGCGGGCACGCGCTCTTTTTTTGTGTCCGTCTTGTGAAAAAAAGCGTAAATTTATATAAAATTATATAAGGAAGTGTTTACAAATCAAAAAAAGTATGGTATACTACTATAATAGGACGGCTTTATGCTTTGCCGTATTCTGCTCAAAAAACGGGCTTGAGTCCCGGGAAAGGTGCGTTCGCCGATGAGTGCTTCCGAAAATGAAAAAATAGTCAACCCCTGGCAGAACAGAAGCGCGTTTCCGCGCTTGCACGGTGCCAACATCCTGCTTGCGATCCTTGCGGTTGCGCTGTGCGCGTTCGCATTGACCTGCGCGGGGGATCAGCGGATCGCGCTGATCGTTCTGCCGGTGCTCTTTATCTATATTGTTTTAAGCGTAAAAAATCCGGCCACGGTCATCCACATGCTTTTGTGTGCGGTGGCGGCGTTCTTCCTTGGCGGCTCCTTCGCAGGCGCGTCGATCGTGCTGGCGCTGATCGTCGGTACGGGAACGCTCGCATGGCTTCTGACCTCGCTTCGTGCGTTTTACGTAGCCCCCTTGACGTTGATTGCCGTGTTCGCGATCTCTTTCCTGATCACGGGAGAATTGTACACCGCCTTGCCCGCGTTTGCGTTTTTGCCCGCGGGAGCCGCTATGGCAATTGCAACGGTGTGGAACAAGGGGCGCACGGGTACGATCGTATGGACACAGATCGGGCTTTTTCTGACGGTGCTTGCTATCGTGATGGCCCTGATCGGACGCTCTTATGGCGCGGTTAATGCGGAAACCGTTGCGCGCGCGGTCGCGGACGTGCGCGAGAGCATCGTCCAAGCTCTGGGCGCATTCCGTGACGAATTGCTCAAGAGCTTGCAGGAGAGCGGTGAAGACAACGCCGAGCTGATTGCGCGGATGAACGAGCTGTTGAGCGAAAACATGCTTTATACCACGGTCACGGCGGTGCTTTACGTGCTCCCGGGGCTTGTGGCGATGGTTTGCGGTGTGATCGCGTTTGAGGCGCAGCTTCTCCTCGGTATGACCTATTTGCGCACGGGCTGGAAGCAGGTGCTCACGCGTGAGGCGTGTGTGTTTAGTATGAGCATGACGTCCACGATCCTCTATATCATCGCATCGGTTATGACTTTGTTCTTTGGCGTCAGCTCCATTTTCGGAGCGGCGATGCAAAACCTGTATCTGATCCTGCTCCCCGGCTTTTGCGTGCTGGGGCTTGGGGCATTGCGCGCTCGCATGCGCCGCCCGAGTGGGGGCTCCTTGATTTTGATTCTTCTTTTTGGTGCAATGCTTTGCTGCACCACCGTTTACGCTCTTTCCTTCCTCTCCCTCTGGGGCGCGCTTGCCAATATAGGAGTGGCTTTGCGAGGACCTGCGGACGAGAATGGAAATGACCGTAACGAATGACCCTGAAATACCGATCCTAACAAAGGAGAGTGACTTTATGCAAAAGAAAAAAACTTCCGCGTTCAGGCGGGATCTGCGTGCCCCCATGATCGTCTGCTCGGTGATCGGCGCCGTGATGCTGATCCTGTTTTTGGTAGCGGCATTTATCGAGGACGACCCGGAGCGCTTGCGTTACTACGGCATTGCGCTGTTGATAGGGTATCTGCTGCCCGTGGGTATCATTATGGCGGCATATCTGCGACGTTATATGCGCGTGCGGCGCGCGGACGACGCGGCGGAGCTGATGACCACGGAGATCAGCGATATGTTCCGATACGTGGTCAACATTCCGTACGCGATCATCGCGGGTGACGGAACGGTCAAGGTCGTAAGCGGTGCTTTGCAGGATCTGCTGCAGTTCCGCTCTCCCGTTTGCAACGTGCCTCTTTCCGCGTTCTGCACCGTTCCCATGCGTGAGGTCATTGCCTACGCGCAAAACGGTGGACAGGTCAAGGATATTACCTTTAACGAGGACGGTGTGCCGATTGATAACACCAAGCCCATGATCACCGTGATCGACGGCAAGAAATTCGGGCTTCATTGCTATATTCTGCGCTCGCGCGGTAAGGATTACTACTTCGTGGTGTTCAACGACGTGACCGAGCTTGAGGCCATGCGCAAGCGCATGTACGAAAACGAGCCCATCGTTGCCTACATCGTGATTGATAGCCTGCAGGAGCTGGCACAGTATATCCGCGTCAGCTACCGTACGGCGGTCAACGAGATCGAGGCAAAGCTCAAGGAATGGGCAACGAGCTTTGGCGGTATGCTGCGCGAATACGAGCGCGAAAAATATCTGCTGGTCTTTACCCGAAAGGCGTTGGACCGTTGCGTAAAGGGGAAATTCCCGATTCTGGATACCGTCCGCAGCATTCGCCTTGGCGACAACAGCTTTCCCGTAACCGTTTCGATCGGCGTTGGCGCCATCGACGGAAGCTTTGAGGACAAGGAGCGCGCGGCAGGTGACGCATTGGACGTTGCTTTGCAAAAGGGCGGTGACCAGGCGGCAGTCAACGATGGTAAGAGCGTGACCACCTACGGCGGCCGCGTTAATACCATGGCAGGCTCCACCACCATTACCTCGCGTGTGAACTCCCAGCACCTGTGCCGCCTGATGAAGGAGGCAGGGAACGTGCTGATCATGGGTCACAGAGCACCCGACTACGATTCGATCGGCTCTTGTGTGGGCTTGGCGCGTCTGGCAATCTGCGCACGCGGCGGAGATACCTCAAAGATCCGAATCGTGGTCAACCGCGATCATGTCAATTTCCGTATTTGCTACGATCTTCTGGCACACCTGCCCGAGTACCGCGCGATGTTTATCGGCGGTGATACGGCACTGGATGCGGTTCGCAACGATACGCTCCTGATCATGAGCGACGTCAATAACGTATTCAACACCGAAATGCCGAAGCTTCTCAAGTGCGTGTCCAACGTGGTGATCATCGACCATCACAGAAGACAGGATCAGCTCTACGACTTCAAGCCCCTCATGACCTATATCCGCCCGGGCGTTTCTGCGGCGAGTGAATTGGTCAGCGAGATGCTGGAGTTCAGCCCGCACCACGACGCGCTCCTCAAGGAGGAGGCAAACCTGATGCTGGCGGGCATGATGCTGGACACCAAGAACTTTACCTCGGGCGTCGGTATGCAGACCTTCTCGTCGGTACATTATCTGTACGAGAGAGGTGCGCACGCCAACACCGTGCGTCGGTTCTTTACCGAAACCATGACCAATCTCTTTACGGCGTCGGATATCGACAGCCGCACGAGAACCTATCGCGATAAGGTGGCCTTGACTTGGCTCAGCGTTGACCGTATGGCGACGGAGGATGATAACATTGCCGTTGCAAAGGCGGCAGACAAGCTGATGAACATCGACGGGATCGAGGCGTCCTTTGCGATTCTGCGTGCCGATAATACGGTCACGATCTCGGCGCGCTCGCACGACAAGATCAACGTGCAGATCATTATGCAAAAGCTGGGTGGCGGCGGCCACTACGATATGGCGGGAGCAAGACTTCAGAACGTATCTCTGGAGGAGGCGTGCCGCAAGCTGAAGGTCGCGCTGGACGACTACCTGGACCACGAATACGAGTCCGAAAGCAAGTCCAGAAAATAACAGACAGAAAACGGAGACAACATCATGAAGGTGATTTTATTGGCCGACGTAAAGGGCCAGGGAAAAAAGAACGACGTTATTGAGGTATCCGACGGATACGCAAAGAATTTTTTGATTCCGCGCAAGCTTGCAAAGGCGGCCGACGCGCAGTCGCTCAACGACGTCAAGGTCAAGGAAGAGGCAAGACTTTACCGCATCGAGACCGAAAAGAAGGAAGCGCGTGCTTTGGTCGAAAAGCTCAAGACGCTGGTCGTCAAGATCCCCGCGTCCTCGGGCGCTGACGGAAGACTCTACGGCTCTGTGACCGCAAAGGATATTTCCGAGCGTCTGCAGGCCGATCACGGTATCAGCATTGATAAGAGAAAGATCGTCATGAACGATCCCATCCGTGCGTACGGCAAATATGAGCTTGACGTCAAGCTTTATACCGAGGTAACGGGCAAGGTCTACGTTCTGGTTTGCGAGAAGTAAGGCCATGCAGGAGGAATTGATTCGAAAGCTGCCGTTTTCCATGCCTGCCGAGCAATCCCTGCTCGGGTCGGTTCTTTTGGATCCCGCCTCGCTCAACGAGGTGGCGGATCTTCTGACGGCAGAGGACTTTTATCTGTCGGAGCATAAGCAGATCTATCTTGGCATGAAGGAGCTCTTCCTTGCCAACAGTCAGATCGACTGGGTGACGCTGGTCGACATGCTGGTCAGCAAGGGGATTTACGACAAATCGGGTGGCGAGGATTACATCCGTACCTTGAGTGAGGCTGTGCCCGACGCGCTCAACGTCAAGGACTACGCGCGCATCATCAAGGAAAAAAGCGTTCTGCGCCAGCTCATCGACGCATGCTCCGAGATCTCTGAGACCGCATATTCCGAGCAGGAATCGGTCACGGACATTCTGGATCACGCCGAGCGATTGATTTTCGACATCGCGCAAGGGCGTGACACCAAGAACTTCCGACACGTGCGTGAGGTGCTTGGTAACGTGCTGGCAAACCTGCAAGAGCTGACCACCAATAAGGAGGCTACGGCGGGAACGGCTACGGGCTTTTCCGACCTTGACCGCGTGCTGGCGGGACTTGGAAAGAGCGACCTTGTGTTGGTTGGCGCGCGACCGGGTATGGGTAAGACCTCGTTCGTGCTCAACGTTGCTACCAATGTGGCAAAGCAGACCAAGAAAACGGTTTGTATCTTCTCGCTCGAAATGTCTGCCGAGCAGCTCGTCAGCCGTGTGCTTTCGAGCGAGGCTCTGGTGGATAGCCATAATCTGCGTACGGGTGAATTGTCGGCGGACGATTGGGAGCACCTTGCAAAGGCGTCCAATACGTTGGCCGAATGCGATCTTCTGATCGACGATACGCCCGGTATGACCGTGACCGCGATGAAGGCAAAGCTGCGCCGCGTCAAGAATCTTGGCATGGTCGTGATCGACTATCTGGGACTTATGACGGGAGAGCGGCACACCGATAACCGCGTGAACGAGGTGTCGGATATTTCCCGCTCGCTCAAGATTCTTGCAAAGGAGCTCATGGTTCCCGTGCTCTGCTGCGCACAGCTGAACCGTGGTGCCGAGGGCAGAACCGACAAGAGACCGATGCTTTCCGACCTTCGTGATTCGGGTGCGATCGAGCAGGATGCGGATATGGTTCTGTTTTTGTACCGCGACGAGTACTATAAGACCGACAAGAATGAGCAGGAGATGAGCACCGCGGAGGTTATCATTGCCAAGAATCGCCATGGCAGCGTGGGCTCGGTCAATATGGGCTGGAACGGCCAGTTTACCAAGTTTGTTACCATTGAAAAGCAGCTGGAAGAGCCGATGTAATATGAATACCTTGGATCAAACGAAGCTTCGGCTTCCGTGGGTGCTGGCGCAAGCCGCGCCCGATACACCGATCTTGCTTGCCTTTTCGGGCGGTGCGGATTCGGTAGCCCTCTTGCATTGGCTGCTGGGGCGCCAAAGGCAGGATGGCTTTGCCATGACCCTGGCGCACGTCAACCACGGGATCCGTGGCGCGGAAGCGCTGCGCGACCGCGATTTTTGCGTCGCGTGTGCCGAGCGGTACGGACTGGAGCTGTGCGTGCTGGATGCTGACGTCCCGTCCTACGCGCGTGAGCGCGGTATGGGGCTTGAGGAGGCGGCCCGCGAGGTGCGGTACGACTTTTTTGCGCGACTGATGCAGGAGCGGCAGATCCCTCTGCTTGCCACGGCGCATCACGCGACCGATCATTTGGAAACGCTTCTGTTCCGTCTCTCGCGCGGAACGACCCTGGCAGGACTTGGCGGGATCGCGGCGGTACGCCCGTGTAAGGGTGGAACGCTTGTGCGCCCCTTGCTGGGCGTTTCCAAGGAGGAAATTTTAGCATATTGCCACGAGCAGGGCTTGCCTTATGTGACCGACAGCACCAATGCGGATACGACGTATGCGCGCAATCGCTTGCGTGTCGAGGTCATTCCCGTGTTGGAAACGCTTTTTGCGGGCGTTGCCGCGCGCACCGTTGCCATGAGTGAGGGCTTGCGCGAGGATGAGGAATGTCTTGACGCGTTGGCAGACGAGTATCTGGCGCGTGCGCGCGACGCGCTTTTGGCAAGCAGCTTGTGCGCGCTACCAACGGCTATTGCGCGACGGGTGCTCAAAAAATGGGCATATGACGCGTGCGGTACACTGGAAAACACGCACGTGCAAGCGCTGTTGCATCTTGCGCAGGGCGCGGCGGCATCCGAATGTGTGGCGCTTCCGCAGGCCAAATACGCATACGTGCGCGCGGGAATGCTGAGCCTATCAAGCGAAGCACCGACGAAAACAAAGGCCTACCGTCTGCCGTTTGAGGTGGGAGAGACCGCGGTGGGGGACACGGGCATCGTAATTTCGGTGTCGCGCGTTGAAGATGGGAAAAAAGTTCACAATTTATCAACACCCGCGCATACAATTTTAACGCCCGGGGTTGATATAATAAACAAAGATGTATATTGGCGGTCGCGTGCCGCGGGAGACGTGATCCTGCAGGGCGGTATGCACCGCAAGCTACGCAGGCTCTACGCCGCAGCGGGGATCCCGGAGGATCTGCGAGAGGTCATGCCGCTTTTGTGCGACGGTGCGGGTGTGCTTTGGGCACCCGTGGTCGGCTTGCGCGACGGAGTAGAGGTTGCAACGCGCGGCTATCGGATCGAGGTACGGTTGCCGAACGGGTTCGGAAATACGGCGGTAACGCTTTGAGGAGGAAATCAAATTTGAAAAAACGCAGCTTTGTCCGCGAGATACTGTTTTATGTCCTGATCTTCGCGGTCATCATTATCATGCTCTCAACGCTTCTGCGGGGAGATCAGAAGGCGTCTGAGGCAAAGAACCTGGCTCAGGTGCGAGAATACATTAACAACGATGAGGTCGAAAAGCTCTATATCGCCAACGACAACACGGTTACGATCACCCTGCGTGACGGCAAGGGCGTCAAGACCTACAAGGTCGCGTACCTGTCCACGTTGATCAGCGACGATATGCTGGCGAAGTACGACGAAAACGGTGTGGAATACGATATTGAGCCCGTAACGGAGACGCCCTGGTGGGTAAGTCTTTTGCCCACGCTCTTTATCATCATCGTCCTTGTCGTGATCTATATTATTTCCTTCAAAAAGCTCAGCGGCGGTGCCGGAGGAGGGAAGTTCAATTCCTTTGGAAAGGCACGCACCAAAACGCCGTCGGTTGACGAAAAAAGCCGCGTGCTGTTTGCGGACGTGGCAGGTGCTGATGAAGAAAAGGAGGAATTGGTCGAGATCGTCGAGTTCCTCAAGGATCCCACCAAATTCACGCGCCTTGGCGCAAAGATTCCGCACGGTGTGCTCTTGATGGGCCCTCCCGGTACGGGTAAGACCCTGCTCGCAAAGGCTGTTGCGGGCGAGGCGGGCGTTCCGTTCTACTCCATTTCGGGCTCGGATTTCGTGGAGATGTACGTCGGTGTCGGTGCGTCGCGTGTACGCGACCTCTTTGATACCGCGCGCAAATCCCCCGCCGCGATCATCTTTATCGACGAGATCGACGCTGTCGGACGTCACCGTGGCGCAGGTCTTGGCGGCGGACACGACGAGAGAGAGCAAACGCTGAACCAGCTGCTCGTTGAAATGGACGGCTTTGGCTCGCACGACGGAATCATCGTCATGGCAGCAACCAACCGCCCCGATATTCTTGACCCCGCGCTTCTGCGTCCGGGTCGCTTTGACCGTCAGGTCACGGTCAATTATCCCGATATGAAGGGCAGAGAGGAGATCCTCAAGGTTCACGCGCGCAACAAGCCCTTGGAGAGCGGCGTGGATTTCCACAAGGTCGCGCAGAGCACCGTTGGCTTTACGGGTGCGGATCTTGCAAATCTGCTCAACGAGGCGGCACTCCTTGCCGCTAAAAAGGGTAAGGCGCTCATCGGCATGGACGATATTGAGGAATCCTATATGAAGGAGCTCTTGGGCCCGCAGAAGAAGTCCAAGATCCGTACCGAGGAAGAGAATAAGCTTACTGCTTATCACGAAGCGGGGCACGCGGTGGTGTCTTATTATTGTAAGAACACCGATCCCGTCAAGTATATCACCATTATTCCCGCAGGAAATGCAGGCGGCGTTACGGTCAGCGTTCCCGAAAAGGATACGTCCTACGCTACGCGAGGCTCTATGCTGGATATCATTCGCAGAGCGCTTGGCGGACGAATTGCCGAGGAGCTGATCATGGATGATATCTCCACGGGCGCTTCCAGCGACATTCAGCACGCAACCAAGATCGCGCGCGATATGGTTACACGTTACGGTATGAGCGTGAAGATGGGAACGGTTCTTTACGGCTCCGAGCACTCGAGCAGCGAGGTTTTCTTGGGACGCGATTACGGCTCCGGAAAGAACTATTCCGAGCAGACCGCGGCGGAAATTGACAATGAGATCAAGCAGATCATCGGCGGTGCCTACGAGGACGCAAAGAAGATCCTTTCCGAGCACATCGACCGCTTGCACTTTGTGGCACAGTACCTGCTCAAGCACGAGAGCATGGACGGCGACCAGTTTGCCGCCGCCATGAAGGAGGACGCGACCGACGAGATCCTTGAGAAGATCGCCGAGGAAAAGGCAGAGCAGAGCCGCCGCGACAACGAGGAGCGCGCGCGCAAGGCTGCTGAGGAGGCGAAGAAGCATGAGGGCGAGGAAGAGGTCGTGATGCACAAGGGCTTTAACCCCACGGCACAGCCCGAGGAGCGTGTGCGCCCCTTGGATCTTGGCGACGATGAGGAGATTGATCCCGATGACGACGAGCCGAATCCCGACGATTTTGCGGATGCGGACGGCGACAAGGATCGGCCGAACGTCGAGGACGACGAAAAAAAGGATGAATAACGATGTGGGGCGACTCTTAAGAGCCGCCCCTTTTTGGACTCTGTCAATATGCCCAATAAAGATCAATCAAGCAAAAGAAATGCTTGTGCATTTGCCGACTTGACAAGGCGTATATTTGGCGTTATAATATATAATGAATAAAGTTGCGAATTTTTGCAATGATGAAGAGTAAGGATACAGGCGTTGGAGAGATCCTGAGTGCTGTGCGGACGGGGAGTTGTCGCACGGATGAAAAAAGCGAATTGCTTTTGCGGTCTGTATTTTGCATCCCGCTTCATAAAGCAATGAAGATCACGCGAATCAACGATCTCCTTTTTGCTATATGGGTGGAAAAGGAGGTATTTTTATGAAAAAAACGAATCGTACGACCTTCTCCCACAAAATCCTTTCAGGGGGACTGCGCAAAATTGCGGTGGCGGCGTTTTTAGCCGCGCTTTCCATCGTATGTGGTAAATACCTTGCCATCAACGCAGGTCCCGTGATGCGCTTCAGCTTTGAAAACCTGCCGATTCTCTTTGCGGGAATTGTTCTGGGGCCCATATGGGGCGCACTTGTCGGTGCCGTGGCGGATCTGCTCGGCTGCGTTCTGGTTGGCTACGCCATCAATCCCATCGTTACGCTGGGCGCGGTTACAATCGGACTGTTCAGCGGGCTTGTGTTCCGCCTCGCAGCCCGCATGCCACACGCGTGGAGCGTGACTCTTGCGGTTGCGGCAGCGCACCTTTTGGGCTCGGTGCTGATCAAAACGTGGGGGCTGTCCGCGTTTTACGATCTGCCGTTTTACGTGCTGCTGCTTTGGCGCCTGCTCAACTATGCAATCGTAGGCGCTATGGAATTTGTCCTGCTGTATTTCCTCTTAAAAAATCAAGCGGTGCGCCGCTTGTGCGAAATGCTTTGATAAAAGTTTTATGTAAGTCAGGGTAGGTGTCAGATGAATTACGAAGAATCACTCCAATATATCCACTCGGTAAACTGGACGTTTTGCAAGCCGGGGTTGGATCGCATTGCCGTTTTGTGCAAACAATTGGGGAATCCGCAGGATTCTCTGAAATTTATCCATGTAGCGGGAACGAACGGAAAGGGCTCGGTCTGTGCGATGCTGGAGCGCACGCTGCGCGAGGCGGGATATCGCACGGGGCTCTATACCTCTCCGTATATCAAGTGCTTCAACGAACGCATGCAGGTGTCGGGCGAGATGATCTCGAACGAGGAGCTGGCGGAATTGACCTCGCTTGTGCGTCCCATTGCTGACGCAATGGAGGACAAACCCACCGAGTTTGAGCTGATCACCGCTGTGGCGTTTGAGTATTTCCGCCGCCACGCGTGCGACGTGGTCATTTTGGAGGTCGGACTTGGCGGCCGCTTGGATTCAACCAATATTATTAAAAATCCGCTGCTTTCGATCATTACGGGGATTGATTTTGATCATACCGCGCTCCTAGGCAACACCATTCAGGAGATCGCCGCCGAAAAAGCGGGGATCATCAAGGATGGGTGCCCATGCCTGTATGGCGGCACCGAGAACGCCGCCTACCGCACCGTGCGCGCGTTTGCGGACAAAAAGCACGCGCCGTTTTATAACGTCGATCGCTCGACGTACGTCCAAAAGAGCGCCACGCTT
Organism: Eubacteriales bacterium; assembly: GCA_045661185.1. Taxonomy (GTDB): domain Bacteria; phylum Bacillota; class Clostridia; order Oscillospirales; family CAG-272; genus UMGS1865. The sequence goes on from JAZRFD010000072.1 coordinate 31,908, forward strand.
GAGGGAACGGTGTTTGATTATCAGGACTATACCGATCTTCACCTTTCCTTGCTTGGAGCCTACCAGCCCTATAACGTAACGGTCGTGCTTACGGCTTTGCAGATCCTTGCGGAGCGCGGCTTGCCCGTCACGGAGGACGCGGTTCGCCGTGGCCTTGAAGGCGTGCGCTGGAGCGCGCGCTTTGAAATGCTTTCCAAGGATCCGATCGTTCTCTACGACGGGGGGCACAACCCCGAGGGCGTGCAGGCGGCGGTCAGAAGCATCAAAGAATATTTCCCCGAGACGCAGGTGAACCTTCTCTCGGGCGTCATGGCGGATAAGGATTACGACGCCATGATCGAGGCGCTCAAGACTGTGGCGCGCCGCGTATACACGGTTACGCCAAGCAACCCCCGTTCACTCTCGGCCAACGAGTATGCCGCGCAGTTTGCCAATCACAGGATCCTTGCCACGCCGTGTGAGAGCGTGGAGGAGGGCGTGCGTGCTGCCATTGCAGACTCCCGCGAGAACGGGGTACCACTCATCTGCTTGGGTTCTCTCTACCTCTACGGCGAGGTGGCAGATGCCGTTGCGAGAACGGTGGAGCCCGCATCCCTTTAACCCACAACGTGAGTTCGAAACCATCCTCACGATAAACAAAACTAAGGAGAAAACAAAATATGAAGAACGAAAAAAATCGGAACAGCCTGATCCGCATTTGCGAGGCAGGCGTGATCGGCGCGTTGTATACGGCAATCACGCTTCTGATCGCTCCCATCGGGAGCGGAGCGATCCAATGCCGTATCTCGGAGGCGCTTTGCATACTGCCGTTTTTTACCTCTGCGGCCATTCCGGGGCTGACGGTCGGTTGTCTTGTGTCCAATCTGATCATGGGGGGGCTTTGGCAGGACGTGATCTTTGGAACGCTTGCCACGCTCATCGGCGCCATAGGCGCGCGACTTTTGCGCCGTGTGCCGTATCTTGTGCCGTTTCCCACGGTTGTGGCCAATACGGTGATCGTACCGTTGGTGCTCGCATATGCGTACGGTGTTGAGAGCGGGATCCCGTTTTTGATGCTGACCGTAGGGCTGGGCGAGGTTCTTTCCGCGTATGTGCTGGGAATGCTTCTGTTGCTGACCCTGCGTCGATACGGAGACAGGATCTTCCGATAACATATACGAAATTATTCAGAAAGGAGCTATGCATGGAACAGATTACAATCACACTTCCGAGCGGTGCCCAAAAAGCACTGGAAACGCTTGCGGCCAATGGGTTTGAAGCGTATGTTGTGGGCGGATGCGTGCGCGACAGCCTGCTCGGCATAGCTCCCAACGACTGGGATATCACCACGTCGGCGCGCCCCGAGGAGACCACCGCGTGCTTTTTCGATTATCGCGTGATCGAAACCGGCATCAAGCACGGAACGGTCGGGGTTCTGATCGACGGAATGCTTTTGGAGATCACGACCTCTCGCAACGACGGAGAGTACCTTGACAACCGCCATCCTGCAAGCGTGACCTTTTCCACGCGAATCGAGGACGATCTTGCGCGGCGCGATTTTACGGTCAACGCCATGGCGTATAATCCCGAGCGCGGACTGGTGGATCTGTATGGCGGACGTGCCGATCTTGCGGCGCGCGTGATCCGCTGTGTGGGCAACCCCACCACGCGCTTTGAGGAGGACGGCTTGCGTATTTTGCGCGCGATCCGTTTTGCGTCGGTGTTGGGCTTTGACGTGGAGACAAACACCGCGCAAGCGGTCAAGGCTTGCCGCGCGCTCCTGCAAAACATTGCTGCCGAGCGCATACGCGAGGAGCTTTGCAAGCTGCTCTGCGGAACGGGCGCGGTTGCGATTCTGCGCGAGTATATTGACGTGATCGGTGAATTTCTGCCCGAGCTTTTGCGTTGCGCGGGCTTTGATCAAAACACGAAATACCATTGCTATGACGTGCTTGAACACACCCTGCAGGCCTTGGCGCTGAACACGGGGAAGGATCTTGTCACGCGGCTGGGAATCCTGCTTCACGATATTGGAAAGCCGTTGTGCTACACCGAGGACGAGCTTGGCGGACACTTCAAGGGTCACGCGCCCGTCGGTGTGGAGATTACAGATGCGATTTTGCACCGTCTGCGCTTTGATAACGCTACGATCGAGCGGCTCAAGCTCTTGGTCGAGCTTCACGACCTGCCGATTTCACCTGACACGCGCGCGGTCAAGCGACTGATGCAAAAGCTTTCCGATGAGGATATTCTTCGCCTTTTGGAGATCAAGCGCTGCGACCGATTGGCACACGCTGAATTTTTCCGCGAGCTCCCGCCCGAGATTGCTATTGTCCCGCGCCTGATCACCGAAATCCGCGCCGCCGACGCATGCCTGTCTCTCAAAACGCTTGCCGTAAAGGGAGACGACCTAATCGCGTTGGGGATTCCCGCGGGCAAGCGGATCGGTGAGATTCTGAACGCATTGCTCGAGGAGGTTCTCGACGAGCGCCTGCCGAATGAGAAGATGGCTTTGATGTCGGCTGCTAAAAAAATAGTATCATTCTGAGGATAGGGGTAAGATTGATGAAGGCTAAAATAGGTTCTTTTGTCTTTGCAGTGCTATTTGTGATTTCGTTCATAGGCGTAAAGGCATGTATTCATTCTAACAATATACCGGATTCAATGAAAGAGGCCCGAAAAATTCTAAAAGAAGAAGGGTACGATATTAGCATTAAAAAAGGCGAAGAGAAAATTGAAGAATACCTGAACAAGGGGCTTGAAACCGAGGCGGAAGGTGCGGATATTTTATTGGCTGCGACAAACGAGAAGTCGGGAGATGTTTTTTTCATTCTTCATTGTGAAACAACGGATGATGCAAAACAAATGCAATTTGATTTTGAAATTTTTATTTTAGAAGAAGACATGCGGGAATATACTGTTAAAAGAGAGTATACGATGGTATATTTGGGACATGAGGATTTAATGGAACGAATTTGTGATGATTGAAAAGAGTATAAAAAGATAGCGACTGCGCCTTATAGGGAGCGGTCGCTATCTTTTGTTTGGATATAGATATGATTGAGCGAGGGTCATCGTTTTGATCCTCTCTTTTTGTTGCACACGGTTTACTGCTTGATTGAATTATTTTTCTAAAGCGTCGTCAATCGCGCCTTCTTCACCGATGAAAACGAATCTTCCTTTGTTGATGATATCAAAGGAGTATTGGGCGGAGTAGCTTTCCTCGAGGAAAACCATGATATCGTCCGCATCCTCAACCAGCTCCTTTGCGTACTTCACAGAACCGCATTCAACAACGAATACCGAGACACCGGTATTCTCGTGCGTTGCAAGAAAGCTGTCCTTGGCCTTGTAGTCGTCGGGATCCAAGTCAAAAAGGTCTGCAAACTCCTCAAGCTCGCTATTGCTTAAATTGTCTATGTCGTAGCCGTTGTCCTCAAGATTTTCTTCATAATAATCCATGCTTCTGCAGGCGCTGAAGGATACCGCCAGCGCAAGAATTGCCGATAATACAAGAATTTTCTTCATGTTGTTGTCCTTCCTTTGTTGAATTGGACGTCAAAGTGTGCGACACAAGGCCGCAGAGACTTTTGTAAGGTCATTATAGCACAAAAACGACCGAAAATCAATAGAACCGACCGAAAATCGTCAAGTCCGAATGCCCATCCGCGTGCAAAACGCGCGTCCCTCAAAACCGAAGCAACCGCCCACAATGCGCTTGGGCGGGAAGAGCGGGGGATTCCCAAACAGATAGACGTTTTCGTTCAGGTGCGCTTCATCGCGCGGCGTGCGTAACAGATCCGCGCCCGTGGGCGTTTGACAAAGGCGAAAGCAAATGCCACTGCGCGCGTACGAGATATCCGCCTCGTAGCCACTGCTTGAAAGGTGGATGTCGGTGTTGATCATATGGGTTCCTTGTAAAATGGGGAAGCGTGAGCGCTTCCCCGTAAATTGTTTTTATACAAATTCCGTCACACCGTCAGAGGTGTAGACGTTGGTACGCAGGATCGAGTAGGTCTCTTTTGCGGGATCTCCCGAAAGGATTCCGAGACGTTCGCGTGCCGCGCGTAGCACAAGCTCGGGGTTGAGGTGCTCGACGTTTCCTGCGGCAAGAACGGCATTGATGCGGATCACGCCGGCGTCGGGAGACGTAACGGATACCTCGCGGATCATGGGAATGAGATCCACCTCGCGCTCGCCCGACTTGGATTTTTTGATCATATTCAACGGTGCGGTCGTGTAAAGCGCTTGCAGCTTTTCCGCAAGGGTCGCATCCGCGCCCGCAAAATTCAATTGCATGTCGTAGCGTGCCCATGCAATGTCCGCAAATTTGCTCTCGGGCTCGTACGCCTTTAGAACCTGCATTTCGTCGGTCAGCTCGCGGTTGAGAAGCGCCTTGACCTCCTCGCCCGTGATATCCTTATCCACGCGCAGATCAATGAACTCGCACTCGCTCTCGGTGCCAACCGAGAGGGGAAGGCCAAAGGTCACCTTTGCGTGCGGATTGAAGCCCTGCGTGTACCACATCGGCAGCTTTGCACGCACGAGAATACGAGCCATGGTGCGCTGCAGATCCAGGTGCGAAATGTATTGCAGATCTCCAACCTTGCGGAACTTGATGCGGACGGTCTTAAAGCCTTCAAGCGGTGTCCACGCGGGCGTTTCCTTCAGGGGGGAGAGCTCAACGCCGTTGGCCTTTCCCATTTCCTTGCAGCCGGGGCAGACCGCACGCACACCGCCAAGCTTGTTGGCACCGCACGCGGAGCAGGCCTCGCGGCAGTTGGGGGTGGTGCTCTCGGCATAAGCCTTTTGGCGCTCGCGCAGGAAGAATTCCTTGCTCACACCGCAGTCGATGATATCCCACGGCAGAATCTCGTCCGTGCCCCACGCGCGGTTGGCGTAGAACGCAGGGTCAACGCCCGTGCGTTCAAACACGGAGATCCACTTGTCATAGTCGAAATATTCATCCCATGCGTCAAAGCAGAAGCCCTCGCGGCAAGCAAGCTCCAAGGCGTCGGATAAACGTCTGTCACCGCGTGCCAAAACCGCCTCGATGCGCGAGACCTTGGCGTCGTGATGCTGATAGCGGATGTGCTTGCTCTTGATCTTGGTTTTGAGATATTCCTGCTTTTCGGCAAGCATCTCCATGGTGTCCTGCGCCTCCCACTGGAAGGGCGTGAAGGGCTTGGGAATAAAGCAGGAAACGCTGACGGTTACCTGCACGGGGCGTGCCTTGTTGCGGTTGGGGTTTTGATAATACGCGTCCACCACGTGCTCGGCAAGGGTCGCAATACCCTCAATGTCGTCAAGCGTCTCTGTGGGAAGTCCGTTCATAAAATAGAGCTTGACCGCGTTCTTTTTGGCGTCAAACGCAACGTTGACCGCGCGCATGACGTCCTCCTCGCGCACGTTTTTGTTGATGACGTTGCGAAGTCTCTGCGTGCCCGCCTCGGGTGCGAAGGTCAGGGAGGAGGAACGCACCGACTCAATGCGGCGCATCAGATCCTTGTTGAAGCTGTCCACGCGAAGCGAGGGAAGCGAGAGACTGACCATGTTGTCGTCGGTCCAGGAAAGGAGCTTATCGCAAAGGGGCTCAAGATCGGTGTAATCGCTGATGGAGAGCGAGGAAAGAGAGATCTCCTCGTATCCCGTGGTGTCGTAAAGCTTGCGCGCCTGCGCGTTGAGCACGTCCGCGCTTTTTTCGCGCACGGGGCGATAGATCATACCCGCCTGGCAGAAGCGACAGCCTCGGATGCATCCGCGATAGACCTCTAACATAATGCGGTCATGTACGGTTTCAATGTAGGGCATGACCACCTTGTCGGGAAAGTAGACCTTGTCCAGATCCTTGATGATCTGCTTGGTCACCTTTTTGGGAATGTCGTCGTAGATCGGGGTATATGCCTTGACCGTTCCGCTTTCGTTGTACGTCACCTCGTAAAGGGAGGGGACGTACACACCGGGAATGGTTTTTGCGGCCTCGTGTAGAAATGCGGCACGCGTGTAGTTGCCCGCATCCTTCATGCTGATGTAAAGACGGACGATCGCGGGGAGCATGTCCTCGCCCTCGCCAATGTTAAACAGATCGAAGAAATCCGCGATTGGCTCGGGGTTGTAGGCGCAGGGGCCGCCACCGATGACGAGGGGCGCATCCTCGCCACGCTCACACGTGCGTAAGGGGATCTTTGCAAGCTCCAGCATATTGAGCACGTTGGTATAGCTCATTTCGTATTGAAGCGTAAAGCCTACGAAATCAAATTCTCCCAAGGGGTCGCCACTCTCCAGTGCCGTCAGGGGAAGATTATGCCGACGCATTTCCTCCTGCATATCCACCCACGGGTCGTAAACGCGCTCGCACCAGATGTCGTCGTGCTCGTTGAGCGCCCCGTATAAGAGGCGCACACCAAGGTTTGACATGCCGATCTCATACGTGTCGGGGAAGCAGAACGCAAAGCGCGCCTTTACGGCGTTTTTGTCCTTGAGAATCTGCCCATATTCACCACCCGCGTATCTGCCGGGCTTTGAGACCGACTTGAGGATCGTGCTGCTCGGGCGGTTTTCTTTTGTTATTTTCATGTTTGAGAACCTTTCTGTTGGTGTGGTCGGGGATCAGCGACTTTTCCTTTTGATTTTGCAGGTGCGCTTGGATAGCAGGATCCGAGAAGCAAGGAGAGAGAGGAAAATGCCGCACAGATGGTATGCCGCAACGGTCAGGGGGGTGACGTAAACTCTCAGCGGCGTGAGGGAGAGCACCGTGGTGCCGATCATGCCGACAATCGAGAGCACGCATTGCAGAACCGTGCCAAAGCGACGCGCGCGATGCACCCCGTGTGCCGCGTGGAGCGTGCAGACGATATCAAGCGTGTCGCCAAGTGCCACAGCACCCGTGTCGACCGCTTTGAGCGTGGTGTCCGCCTCGTAGCGGCTGGGCTTGATCACGCGGATCAAAGGCGTGCCGTCGGGACGGTTGAGGGTCAGGAATCCCTCGTTGAGGTTGGGGTCGCAGGAGCGGATCGCGATCCCGACATCGATATCGGCAAGATCCCCCACGAGCTGCTCAAAGGTAGGCCTTTCGCGATATTCGATCTCATAGCTGAGCTTGAGAATACCGTCGATCGCCACGTACATCACACCGATGTTGGGCGTGCGACGCAGAACCTTGTCCGAGCTTTCACGCGGTACGCGAATGCCGTTTTTCTTGAGAAATTCGGCACTGCCCGCGATCATGTGGCGGTTTTCCTCAACCATCGCTTCAAGCCCCGTCTCGGTTACGCGAACAAAGGTAACGGGAGCGTCAAGTCCCTTTCCGCCATACGTATTGCCAACGGCCGCAAGCGTGCCGCCCGCCTTGCAGAACAGGATTGCCGCAAGGCGCAGGTCCTGGCGGAAGTCGTCGCCCTCGCGCACCGAGATCTCCGCGCATTGCTCGGCGGAGTAGAGGTCGATGTCCTGAAAAACAACAGTCGAGGAGCGACCGTATTCCGCGACCGATTCTTCACCGATCAGCGCACAGGCGTTGCGAGAAAGCAGCTTGTTTGCGCGTGCGAGCGGATAGAAGAACGCAAAGATCGAAATGAAGGGCGCGGCCGCAAGGATCACCGTCATAAAGAGAGAGAGAGCGACGGACGGGTCGCGCGAGACCAGAAGCGCGACGAACGCGCCAACGAATGCCACCGCGGGGGGCGCGCCCAGCAGAACGTGAAAGAGACCGTTTGCGGACGAAAAGTCGTTAAAACGGCGGAAAAATCCCGTGGTTTCCTCCGCGTGGCGAACGCGGTAGAATTGCTCGTCAATATCGTCGTTGATGATCTTGATCAGCTTTTTACCCTGGCGCAGCTTCTTTTTGCGGGGCTCGACCGACTCCAGAACGGTCTTGATACCGTCCTCGCAAAGCAGACGCACGGTGCGCATTTCGCAAACCAGACGCATCACGTCACAAAAGGCCAAAAGCAGAAGAATACCGCAGATCAGGCAATTGACGCGTAGCATGGGGGCGGGCGTGAAGAAGGATGCAACGTTATAGATCAGCGCAAAGGGCAAGAGGAGCCCGATTGCGGAATAGGGCGTGGGCGTGAGCCTGAAGTAGGAACGGACACCCGCCAACACCTGGCGCGCGGAGCACACGCAGGACGCGCAAAGCAGGCAAAGGGAAAGAACCTCGGAGAGGATCGGGTGACTGTACCAGAAATTCTCGTAAGCGCCGCCAAACAGTGTCGGCACGTCGAGCAAAAAGAGCAAGACCGTGATCAACGCTGTCAGTAGCGTACGGACGATCAAATGCTTTTTGTGGTGCGCATAGGTCGAAAGAATGCTGTCGCGGGTACGCGCATTGACGTCCTCAAGACCGCAATAGCCAAAGGCGGTGCGGTAGCGGCGGCGGCTATCCTTGCCAACGCGCAGCTTGTGGTCTTGCTTAAGAGTCTTGACGTTTTCAAAGCCCACAATGCGGCCAAGCTCGGTCTCGTACCCAAGCTCAAGCAGCATGTCCACGTCCCCCTCGGAAAAGCCGCTTTTGCCGCGGATCAGCTCAGCGGCAGAGACCGCCTCGGAGCGCTGACGGGGAGACTCCTTGGATTTTAAAAACGGGAAGATGCTTTTTTCACTCTTGGAGAAGGTGGGGTCGGGCTCGTCGATCGGGATCTCCTCCATAATGGGAGTGGCAGACAGATCGTCCAGCGCCTCGTCAAGACCGTCGTCCTCGGGAAGCGTGGTTACGGGTGTTTGATGGAAACGCCGCGTTTTTTTACGCTGGGGCGGCGTGAGCGTTGAGCCGACCTTTTTGCGAAAATCGGGCGCTCCCGATGACTGCGGGAGGGATACGCTCGGGCGTCGCGTCTCGGTATCGGTTTGATTCTGTTTCATAGGAACTCCTTTCTGAAAAGATAGGGAGGATCAATTCTTGGGATGATGTGCGCGCGCCGCCTCGGCCAGTAGGATCGCCGCTGCGGTGGATACGTTGAAGGAGTTGACCTGTCCGTACATCGGGATGGAGACCACGGCGTCGCAGGTCTTGCGAACGATCTGAGATACACCGTCGCCCTCGCTGCCAAGGATCAACGCGCAGGGGCCCTTGAAATCGGTGTCGTAAATACTCTGTCCGCCCGCCTCGGCGGCATAGGTCCAAACGCCCTTTCCCTTGAGGGCTTCTACGGTGGAGGCAATGTTGGAGACCTTTGCAACGGCAAGATGCTCGATCGCACCCGCAGATGCCTTGGTGACCAGCGGGGTAAGTCCCACCGCGCGGCGCTTCGGGATGATTAAGCCGTGCGCACCGCAGCACTCGGCACAACGGATGATAGCACCGAGATTGTAGGGGTCTGTAATGCCGTCGCAGATCACGATCAGGGGATCCTCCTGTCTCTCGCGCGCGATGTCGAGAATGTCCTCAACCGTGCAGTATTCCTTTTCAGCGGCAAAGGCGATCACACCCTGATGCGGCGCAAATCCCGCCAGAGCATCCAGCTTTGCCTTTTCGGTTTCAATCACGGGAATGCCGCGATCCAAAGCCTCTGCAACAAGCACGACGATCGAGCCCGTGCGCTCGCCCTTTTGCACGAGCAGCTTGTCGATCGAGCGTTCGCTTTTGAGCAGCTCACGAACGGCGTTGCGACCGATCACGGCACCGTTTTCATAGTCGCCGTGGATTCCGTTGTCAAGCGTCTGCGCAGACGCATCCTCGCGCACAGGCGCGGGGCGACGCACGTCGCGACGGTTTCCCTCGGACGCACGGCGGTCGCGATTATAGTAGGGCTTGCCGCCCGATTTTTTCTTGTTTTCCATATGTAGCTTGTCCTTTCCCGACGCAAAGCGTCGGAATTGTTCTATTTTCTTATAATTATATATAATTATAACATGAAAAATCTTTTTTGTATAGACCATTTTCAAAATTTGTCGAGCTTTCCGGCACTTTTCGATCGACAACGGGCGACAAAAAGCGGCACATCCCCCGATTGACGCGCGAAAAAATCAAAAAACTTTAAAAAAACACTTGACAAAATGAAACACTTGTGGTATGATATATAGGTCGGCACGGAGAGATGGCTGAGCTGGTCTAAGGCGCACGACTGGAAATCGTGTTTAGGCTAATACCCTAACGAGGGTTCGAATCCCTCTCTCTCCGCCAAACGAAAAGCCCCAACGCAAGCGCGTTGGGGTCTTTTCGTTTGGCGGATAAAGCGTATGATGAGAACTCTCGAAAAAAGCCCAGTGGGCTTTTTTCTATAACGTGCGCCAAAACCGCATAAACGAATAACACCGCATTTCGCGCACGTTTGGGTTCTGAATCCCTCTCTCTCCGCCAAAAGTTTGGGTTGAGTTTGTGTTTCACATGGCTCAACCCTTTCTTATCGGAAAAATCATATCTGTTCGAGAGCAAAGTAATTATTGGGTGAAATCTTACCCAAACTGCCGATGTTATCTTGCGCCGCTAACCATTACGAAACATTTTACGAAATATCTGGAAGGAGAGCTTGAAATTATGTACGAATATAAAGAAAAATATACACTTGACTTTTCAAAAATTGAAAACTGGTATGAATTTCATCAGATCATAAAAAATGAACTTGATTTTCCGGATGGCTATGGAAGAAACTGGGATGCTCTGTGGGATTGTTTGACTGAGAGAGTAGACATAGACGAACCTCTTAATATCGAAATATTGGGAGCTGAGGTGTTGGAGCAAAAATGGCATGGAACACTAGACAGGCTAGTGAAAATTTTAAAAAGATTAAAGCATTGGGACGATGATTGCTTTTGCAACTATGTAAAAATAGAAATTGTCTGTGGCGAAGCTCGCTACGAAATTGATTGAGTTTGGAATAAGCTTTGGTAAATATCGAAAAGGTGTTCAACACCGGTCTGTGAATCTCCGCCAAACCAAAGAGGGCCTGCTGCGTTGCAACAGGCCCTCTTTGGTTTCTCGGAAAGCGTATAATGAAGAACCCTCGCCAAGCCCACCGTGTGGGGCTTGGCAAGAATTTGCGCTGAAGGTGTCTTTGAAGTCCGACTGCATAAAAGCGCAAATTTGGGTTCTGAATTCCTCTTTGTACCTTTTCTGTTGATTTTTATCCGAATCTGTGCTATAATAAGCGCAAGAGAATATTGTATGCGATTGAATGCAATAGAATCGGAGGTGAGCGCATGTTGTTGAACGATGACCAATGTGAGGCTGTTTGGCGCAGAGTCAAAAATGAACTTCATTTTTTTCCTGATTGTGCCGATAGAAATGCAGAGACGCTCTTTCCACCCTTTGTCATCAAGGGAAAATATGTGATTTACGGGCTTGAGGACACGAGAGATGACGACACAGAGGGGCTTGTACGCTTGAATCGCAACGTTTTTACAAGATGCACCGTACGGGGAGAAAAAATGTATGCACTTGATTGGCACCATTCTGCATTCCTTTATGATCCGAGAAACGAGTACGAGCAAAAAAGCGTCTACGTGCAAGACGAAGCATACATAGGCGGTGGGTATTCCGCCTATTTCCCGGATTATTA
>JAZRFD010000073.1:0-6071 GCA_045661185.1 Eubacteriales bacterium
AGCATCGGCTACAGAGCCTTTCAGGATTGCCGTAGCCTTGTACGTTTTACGGTGGATTCCAACAATCCCAATTATTGTTCAATTGACGGAAATTTGTATAACAAGGACGGCACAACGCTGATTCAGTATGCGTTTGGAAAAACCGATGACCTGTTGGTGATCCCGGACGGCGTGACACACATCAATGAGTATGCAATTTATTGCTGTGAGACTCTTACCGGCGTTGTCATTCCGGAGAGCCTGACGGGCATTGGTGAAAAAGCCTTTGAGGGTTGTGAAAAAATTGAAGCTGTTTATTACTGCGGTACGGTGACAGATTGGGATCAAATTTCAATCGCGGATGACAACGAAGATCTTATCTACAACGACGATCTTATGAACACAAATCTCTGCTTCTATAGCCAAAACCGCCCGACGGATGCAGAACATTCGTATTGGCACTACGACTCTGACGGCAACCCCGTAATCTGGGGCGGCACCGACAACTGATAAACCCTGCGCGATAGCGCACACGCCCGCCGCGACCACGTTGTAAAGACGTGATCGCGGCGGGCGTGCTCTTTTGTGAAGGTTTTGAAGGGTGGGGGAGTTTGAGGGGGAGGGGGACTTTTCCTCAAAAAGTCCCCCTCCCCCTCAAGGTCTGTCCGTTACCCCTCGTTCAAGGCGGCACCAATCACGGTACCGAACTGTGCGTTTTCGGGGATGATAAAGCGAACACCGAAATCGCCGCCAAGGCTTTCAAATACGTGGCGAACGGGCTCGATCGTCGTCAGGTTTCCAATCAGCACAATATCGGTCAAATTGTGCGCACGTGCCGCGAAAATCGATAGCATAGCGATGGTTTCCGCCACCAGATTGGCAATACCCAAAGCGAGATCCGCGGGCGTGGCCATGTCGGACACCTTGCCGAAGTTTGCGGCCGTCAGGTTTTCGTTGATGCCGTGGTAATTTCTCTTGCGCGAAATATCCTTGATGCGCAGATCCACGTTGTCAAGATTTCCGTCAGCGCAAAGCTGCTCAATGTGCTCAATGTTGTCAACGCCCAGCATCTTGCGTGAAAGTCCTACCAGTGTACCGCCGCCAACGCCCGTGCCGCCGAGATATTTGATCTCATATTTGCCCCGACCGACCTTTTTTGCGTGGTTGAGCGCCGTTCCCGTGCCCATGCTGACCACGATGGCCTCGTCAAGCCCCGACAGATAAAGCCCACCGATGCCGCTGCCCGAAAATTCGGGAACCGCCTCGCATTTGAGATTATAAATTCCGTTCGTCACGACCGACGAGCCCGCGCCCGTCATAAGGATCTTGTCAATATCGGAGAGCTCCAGGCCGTTTTCAGAGGTGAATTTACCAAACGCACCGTAAATGGAGGTCAAGGGATCGGTTGCGCGCACGAACTGCGGCGCGATCAGCTCCTTGTCTCCCGTGTCATCAACGCGAAAGCCAACGATCTTTGTGGTCGTGCCGCCAACGTCAATACCAATGACCGTTCTTTTCATATGTCTGTTCCTTGCGTCGACAAGTGCCGCCGACGTCCTTTCTAAACTTTTCTAAAATTATTATAGCATTTACTTGTAAAAAAAGCAAGATTATGATATAATATTTTTTAGAAGTTTTTTAATTTTGAAGGAAGGAGGCGGTAAAATGGCATTTGACGCGGGAATGCTTTCGTGTGTCATTGCGGAAATTCGCGAAAAAGCACTCGGCGCGCGCATTGAAAGAGTCTTTCAGCCCGAGCGCGACGAGATCGTTTTGCAGATGCGAAGCCTTGAGGGTGGCAAACGGCTGCTCATCAACGCCGGCTCCTCCAATCCGCGATTCGGCTTTACGACCGAGCAAAAGGAAAATCCCATGACCCCTCCCATGCTTTGTATGCTTTTGCGTAAGCATCTGCAGGGGGCCAAGCTCTCGGACGTGCGGCAGGAGGGCTTTGAGCGCGTGGTGACGCTCGAGCTTGAAACCCGTGACGAAATGGGCTTTGAGTGCAAAAGATATCTGATTGCCGAGATCATGGGGAAATACAGCAACCTGATCTTCGCAAATGAAGAAAAAAAGATCGTGGCGGCGCTTCACGCCGTGGATTTTTCCACCTCTGCCTTGCGTCAAGTATTACCGGGGATGCTCTACGAGCTGCCCCCCAAGCAGGATAAACGCGATCCCATAACACTCGCGCGCGAGGACTTTTTGCCTCTGATGCGCGCGGGAGGGGCCGACAGACCTGCCGATAAATGGATCACGTCAGCGTTTTTGGGCATTTCTGCCGCCGTCGCACGCGAGATCACGTATCGCGCGACGGGAGAGACCGACACTCCCTTGGGCCTTTGCCGCCCCGAACGTCTTTGCGAGGCGTTTTTCGCGATCACGGATATGATCCGCACGGGTAGATACGAGCCATGCATGATTTTGCAAAACGGCAAGCCGATCGAATACGCCTTCTGCGCGCTTTTGCATTACGGTGCGGATTTTGAGCTTCGACGCTATGACAGCGCGGGGCTTCTTCTGGATGAATTTTTCCACACGCGCGACCGTGAAAATCACATTCGTCAGCGCGCAGCGGATATTCTTCGCATTTTGTCCAATGCCGACACGCGCATCCGTCGCAAGCTGGAGATCCAGAGAAGCGAGCTTGCCGATTGCGACAAGGGGGAAGCATACAAAAAATACGCCGACCTGATCACGGCCAATCTTTACGCGCTTTCGCGCGGCATGACGCGCGCGGAGCTGATTGATTACGAGGATTGGCGCGAGGATACGGGGAGCTTTGGAACGTGTGTGATCGAGCTTGACGGGAGACTTTCTCCTTCGGCCAACGCGCAGGTGTACTACAAAAAATACAACAAATCCAAAACCGCGCGCGTGGAGCTGACGCGGCAGATCACGCTTGGCGAGGAGGAGCTTCGCTATATTGATACCGTTTTTCACGCGTTGTCTCACGCTGAAACCGCAGCGGACCTGACCGAGATCCGTGACGAGCTTTACCGCTCGGGATATGCGTCGCGCATGAAGCATTATGCGCTCTCCAAAAAGCAGCCGACGCCCACCGTGGCGGAGTTTCGCACAAGCGGCGGCTACCGTGTGCTGTGCGGCAAGAACAACGTACAAAACGAATACATCACGCACAAGCTGGCGGGGAAGAACGACTATTGGTTCCACGTCAAAAATCTCCCCGGCTCACACGCCGTGATGCTGTGCGACGGTGAGGAGCCCGATGCCGTAAACTTTACCGAGGCGGCGGAGATCGCGGCGTACTTTTCCAAGGGGGGCGACGGACAGAACGTAGAGGTGGACTATACCTTCGTACGGCACGTCAAAAAGCCCGCGGGAGGGAAGCCGGGATTGGTGATCTATCACACCAACTGGTCGTGCGTGGTTACGCCCGACGCAGAAAAGGTCAAGCGTCTGCGGGTGAAATGAGTTTTTTGAGGTGAACGATGATTTATGATCTTCTCGTTGTCGGCGGAGGCCCTGCCGGCATGACAGCGGCTTTGTACGGCGCGCGCGCAGGAAAGGGTGTGCTTCTTTTGGAGGCAGAGGCGTGCGGCGGACAGATTCTTGAGTCGCAGAAAATTGAAAACTATCCCGCGCTGCCGGATGCCGACGGCTATACCTTTGCGGAAAATCTCAAGGGTCAGATCCTCTCTTTGGGCGTCTCGATCGAAAGCGGTCGCGTGGAGAAGATCCGTAAAGAAAACGGCGCTTTTTGCGCATACGTGGGCGAAAAACGCTATTGCGGTCGCGCGGTGATCCTTGCAACGGGACTCAAGCACCGCAAGCTTGGCGTCAAGGGAGAAGCGGAGCTTGTCGGTCGCGGTGTGTCCTTTTGCGCCACCTGTGACGGCATGTTTTTCCGTCGGCGCGAGGTGGCGGTCATCGGTGGTGGCAATACCGCGGTGCAGGACGCGCTGATGCTTGCGGCCTTTTGCTCCAAGGTGTATTTGATCCATAGACGCATGGAGCTGCGTGCCGAGCGTCAGCTTGCCGACCGTTTGCGGGCGCACGGAAACATTGAATTTATCGGCAACACCGTCGTGCGACAAATGCAAGGGGATGGGCGCTTGGAAGCACTTGTTTTGGAGCGCACAGATACCGGAACGATCACAACGCTTGCAGTTTCGGGTGTTTTTGAGGCGATCGGACAATTGCCGCAGAATGAGGTCTTTGCCGATCTTGCGGAGCTTGACGGGGAGGGATATTTTGTTGCCGACGAGCAGTGCCGCACGTCCCGCGCGGGCGTTTTTGCGGCGGGTGACGGCAGGCAAAAGGCGGTGCGCCAATTGACGACCGCGGTCAGCGACGGAACGCTTGCGGCACTGTCTGCCGTGGCGTATCTGGACGGCTTGAAGGAATGATGAAAGGAGCGTAAGACTTTGAAGATTTTGATTGCAGGATGCGGTGACGTAGGAGAAACGCTGGTTCAGCTCTTGTCCGAGTCGGGACACGATCTGACTCTCGTGGATTCCGACCCGCATGTGTTGGAAACGGGCATCGAGCGCTATGATATCATGGCGGTGCAGGGAAACTGCGCGTCCATGGAGACCTTGCGCCGCGCGGGTGTTAAAAAAGCAAAGCTTTTGATCGCGTGCACGGGTAGTGACGAATTGAATCTTTTGTGCTGCATGACGGCGCACAGTCTCAATCCGCGCTTGCACACGATCGCGCGCATCCGTGACCCCGAATATTTGCAGCAGGTATACGAATTGCGCGATGCGTTTGGCATTTCCATGACCTTTAACCCCGAGCAGGATGCCGCGGAGGAGATCGCGCGCCTGATCAAATTCCCGGGCTTTCTGACGCGCGAGTCTCTCCTTGGCGGCCGCGTGGAGCTGGCGGAATTGAAGCTGGAGGAAAATAGCAGACTGTGCGGCGTAGCGCTGCGCTCGTTGGAGAGTATTGTGAAATGCCGTGTGTTGGTTTGCGCGGTTCTTCGTGATGGGCAATCGGTGATCCCCGACGGGCAATTTGTTCTGCAAGCGGGGGACAGGCTGTTCTTGACTGCGCCCGGAGACGATCTTGCCACAATGCTCAAAAATCTTGGGATCGTGACGCACCGCGCGCGTAGCGTAATGATTGCGGGTGGCGGTACGATTGCGTACTATTTGGCACAATCTTTAAAAAATAACCGCTCGATCGACGTACAGATCATCGAGGAGGACGTTGAGCGTTGCCGTGAGCTTTCCGAGCTTTTGCCGCGCGCAACGGTTCTGCAGGGCGACCCCAAGAATCAGCGCTTTTTGGAAAGCCAGGGGTTGAGAGAAACCGATGCATTGGTATCCCTGACGGATCTGGATGAGTTGAACGTGATCCTCTCGCTTTACGGTCATAGCCACGGAGTGCCGCAGATCGTGACAAAGCTCGCCCAGCTGGAAAGCTTTGAGTTTGTAAAGGATCTGCCCTTGGGAAGCGTGATCTCGCCCGGAAAATTCTGCTGCGATACCATCGTTCGTTACGCACGTGCGATTGGAAATCGCGACGGTGCTGCCGTGGCGATTCACATGATTGCCGACGGACAAGCCGAGGCGATCGAGTTTGACGTAGATCCCGATACCTTTAACATCGGTGTTCCGCTCAAGGAGATCAAAATGCGTCCCAATATCCGCCTTGCCTGCATTGTGCGCGGCAATGAGGTCATGATCCCGAAGGGAGACTCCTATTTTGAAGAGGGCGACAGCGTTGTAGTCGTGGTGAACGGAGACAGCGTGATCCCCACGCTCAACGATATTTTCGCGTGAAGCAAAAGGGGAGGCTTTATTTACATGAATTATAAAATGATGTGTCGCTTCCTTGCGCTGATCTGCCTTGCGGAAACGGTATTTTTCCTGCCGGCGCTTGGCATCAGTATTTACGACGGAAGTCGGGGGGCGATTGTTGGTTTTGCGGTTTCAGCGGCCATTTCATTGGCTCTGTATATCGCGTTAAAATTGTTCGCGCGTCGCACAACGGGGATTCTTTATGCAAAGGAGGGCTTCGTTTGTGTCGCGTCGAGCTGGATTTTGGTCAGCTTGATCGGTGCGTTGCCCTTTGTGATCTCGGGGGCGATCCCGAATTACGTGGACGCGCTTTTTGAGATCGTT
>JAZRFD010000074.1:0-6155 GCA_045661185.1 Eubacteriales bacterium
AGCTTGCGCAAAAAGACCTTGTCGTTGTCCACGGGAATGTACATCATGCCGTTGCGATCGTGCACCGATTGCATCACGTAATATTCGCGATCTGCGGGCATTCCGCTTAAGGGGGAGATCTGAATATCGGAAATTTTGCAGATTCCTCCCGATTCGTAAAATACGTACTCGTCCTTTCGGAACATCTATTCCCCTCCTTCGTTCATATATTATATATATATTATATCACATTTTTTAAAAAACGGTATACACATAAAGCAAAAGTTCACAAAAAAGTAAAAAAGAGGCTTCTTTGAAGCCTCTTTTTTATATCACATCAGCGAACGGTAGAGCGCAATGATGTCCTCAAGGGTGGGATCCTTGGGGTTACCGGGACGGCAAGCGTCTGCCATTGCGGATTCGGCGAGGAACTGAATATCCTCTTCCTTCGCGATCGCCTTAAGATCCGCGGGAATTCCAACATCTGCGGAAAGCTGACGAACCGCGTCCACAGCCGCACGGCGCGCGTCCTCAATGCTCATCGCATCAACTCCCTCAACACCCATTGCCTTGGCAATATCGCGGTACTTCTCGCCCGTTGCGGGGGCATTGTATTCCATAACAGTGGGCAACAGAATTGCGTTTGCAACACCGTGAGGCGTGTCATAAACCGCGCCCAGCGAGTGTGCCATCGAGTGAACGATGCCAAGACCGACGTTGGAAAAGCCCATGCCTGCAATGTATTGTCCCAATGCCATACCCTCTCTGCCCTCGGGCGTGTTGTTGACCGCACCGCGCAGAGATTTTGCAATCAACTCGATCGCCTTGAGATGGAACATATCGGTCATCTCCCACGCGCCCTTGGTAATGTAACCCTCGATTGCGTGCGTCAAAGCGTCCATACCCGTAGCGGCGGTCAAGCCCTTGGGCATCGTGCTCATCAGCTCAGAGTCAACGATGGCAACAACGGGAATGTCGTGTACGTCAACGCATACGAACTTTCTCTTCTTTTCCACATCGGTGATCACGTAGTTGATCGTGACCTCGGCAGCCGTACCCGCTGTGGTCGGGATCGCAATAATCGGAACGGTGGGGTTCTTGGTGGGAGCGACACCCTCGAGGCTACGCACATCGGCATACTCGGGGTTGGCAATGATGATACCGATCGCCTTGCAGGTATCCATCGAGGAACCGCCGCCAACGGCAACGAGACAATCTGCCTTTGCGGCTTTGAACGCCGCTACACCGTTCTGCACGTTTTCAATGGTGGGGTTGGGCTTAATGTCGGAAAAGATCTCGTACGCGATGCCTGCCGCATCCAATACATCCAGCACCTTTTTGGTAACGCCAAACTTGATCAGATCGGGATCAGAGCAGATCAGCGCCTTTTCAAAGCCGCGACGTGTGATCTCCCCTGCCAGCTCCTTGACAGAGCCTGCGCCGTGATAGGACATTTCATTCAAAACAATTCTTCCCATTGTTGGATTCCTCCGCATATTTTAAAATTCAAGAGGCAAGCTCTTTGGCTTTGCCAATCTTTTAACAATATTATAGCAGAAAAATCTTTCCGTGTCAATAGAATCAAGACAACTCCTTGCGAAAAAACGCCAAAATCTTTTTTTCCTCGCGCGAGATCTTGACCTGTGTCAGCCCTAAAAGGGACGCCGTTTGCTGCTGCGTCAGCTCTCGGTAATAGCGTAGCAAAACAATCTTGCGCCAAAGCGGTGGCAAGCGGTTGATGCATTGCCCGATCGCCACGCGGTCGCAGATGCGCTCGCTTTCGTTTTCGCTATCGGCATCCGCGATCACACTTTCGTAGGTGACGCTATCCTCGCCGTAAACGAAATCCGAGAGGGACGCCACGGGCGAGATGGAATCCAAGGAGATCGCCGCCTCTTCAGGCGTCACGCCGCAGCGTTGTGCCAGCTCCGCAATGCCCGGGTCTCTGCCTTCCTCGGCAATGATGCGGTTCTTTTCATGCACGAGAGAGATCCCCTGCCGCTTGTAGATGCGGCTGACCTTGATCGGCCCGTCGTCGCGCAAATGTCGCCGTATCTCCCCGACAATCAAGGGAACGGCATAGGTCGAAAATGCCGTGCCGCGCTCCAGAGAAAAGGAGCGGATCGCTTTGATCATACCGATCGTGCCGATCTGCACCAAATCCTCGTACTCGGTGCCGCGGTCAAGAAACCGCCGCGCCACCTGCCGCACAAGCCCCAGATTTTCCTCTACCAAAAGTGCTTCGGCATCCGTGTCTCCTTCTTGCACGCGTAACAGAAGCGCCGTGTTGCGCTCGTATATGGACTGCTCCATCGACTCACCTCAAATTCAATTTTGTGAGCAAGCTCACTTATGTAAACGCTTGAGGAGGGTGACGGTTGTGCCGCGCCCCACGCGACTCTGCACGCGCAGCTCGTCGCAGAAATTCTCCATGACCGTAAAGCCCATGCCGCTTCGCTCACCCTCGGCATCGGTCGTAAAGAGCGGCTCGCGCGCCTGCTTGACGTTCTCAATGCCGCAACCGCGGTCGCGGATCTCGATCTGGATCAATCTCCCTTCGCAGAGCTTGACGTCGATAATGATCTCCCCCATTTCCTCACGGTAGGCGTGCACGATGCAGTTGGTGACCGCCTCGGATACGGCACATTTGATGTCTGCGATCTCGAGTGCCGTTGGGTTGAGCTGGGCGCAGAACGCTGCCACCGCCGCGCGCGCCATGCCTTCGTTGACAGACAGCGACGGCAGAACCAGATGCATCTCGTTCTCCACCGCCGCGCTAAAATCGACTCTGTTGCTTTTCATTTGACTCCACTTCCTTTCGTTTTTGTTTTCAGAATAGAGACCATACGCTCCATCCCCGCCAGGTTGATCATTTTCATCACTGCGGAGCTTGGATCCAGCACCGCCAGCGTTCCGCCAAACTTGCGGACTAAGGCAAAGCGACCCATGATGAGTCCCAGCCCCGAGCTATCCATAAAATCCACCAGAGAGAGTTCCAAAAGCACGCGCACGGGGCGTTCGGCAATGATGCGCTCATCAATCTCGGTACGCACGCGCACCGCGCTATGGTGGTCTATTTCGCCGCCCACGTGAACGATCAGGGTATCCCCCTGCCGCTCATACGCAACGGCGCCGCCTTTTTTATTCATTTTTACGCCTCCTTTATAACTTGTCCCTTGTATTGTAGCACACGCGGTGTGTGAAATTTGTCGGAGTGTGCGGTTGGCAAAAAAAATAAACGGCGCAGATGCTTAACATCTGCGCCGTTTATGTTCTCAAAATCAGTCTGCGTATACGCTGACCTTTTTCTGAGTCTTGGTCTTATGCTCGAACTTTACCTTGCCGTCGATCAGAGCGAAGAGGGTGTAGTCCTTACCAACGCCAACATTCTCGCCTGCGAGAACTGCGCTGCCTCTCTGTCTGATGATGATGTTGCCGGCGAGAACAGACTGGCCGTCTGCCTTCTTAACGCCAAGACGCTTGGACTCACTGTCACGACCGTTCTTGGTGGAACCGACACCCTTCTTATGAGCAAAGAACTGTAAGCTGAGTTTCAACATGATTCTTATCCTCCTAAATTTTTGGTTCCTTCACGCGGAAGGATTTGGTGAAATCATTCTTCGTACGCCTGATCTATGACGGATACGTCAAGATAATCTGCGTAATCCTCGAGCATATCGCTGAGCTGGCAGTAGTAACCCATCATGATCCCCGACACAGCGTATCGCTTGTAGTCGTCCGATTCAAACTCGGGCAGTGCCGCTTTCGCGCGCACTCGGATCCGCGTGGCGCCCTCGTCGATGTCGTAATCGACCGAGGATGCATACGCTACCTCAATGGTATTGATGAGAAACATGGTCATAGAGGAGATCGCCGCGCATACAACGTCGTCGCCTGCCTCCGCAAAGCCTGCGTGCCCCTGCTCCTCGAAGCCGTAGAACACGCCACCGCTTCTGAAAAACACGATTTTGGTCATATCCTTACTGATTGACTTGCAATCAGCCTTCGATCTTCACGATCTGCACCTTGGTGAAGGGCTGTCTGTGACCGATCTTCTTCTTCTCGTTCTTCTTCGACTTGTACTTGATTACGTAGATCTTCTTGTTCTTGCCGTTCTTCAGTACCTTGGCAGTAACCTTAGCGCCTTCTACGTTGGGAGCACCAACCTTAAAGCCGTTGTCATTGGACAATGCCTTAACGCTGTCGAAAACGATTTCGTCTCCTTCGTTCACATCGAGCTTCTCAACAAAAATAATGTCCTGCTCGACTACTTTGTACTGCTTTCCGCCGGTTTCGATAACTGCAAACACGAAAAGCACCTCTCTTTCTTTATAGACTCGCTGATCCCAAGGCGGTGTTTTTGGACACACTTAAAAAAGCCTTTCTCAAGCGGCATATTATTATAGCACGGAAAAGATAGGTTTGTCAATAGTTTTTCGATATATTTTTTCGAATTTTTTCATATTTTTTCAATAAAAGAAAAACAGGAAGAAAAGATCGTTTTTCAAAGCAAAACTTCCTTGTTCGTGCCGTAAAAAATATCGTCGCGCCCACTTATCAGCTTGAAGAACTCCTCCAATTTTACCCAATCGTCCGCGCGGTAATCCATCTCATACGAATGTCCCCAGACGTAAAAGATCTTCGGCGTTTCGGTCTTGAGGTCAAGGAATTCCCTTCCCATCGCCATCATTCTTTCAAAATCCATATGGTATGCGGTAGGCTTGAAGCGAAACAGATCGTCCTGAGGGGCAAGGCACTCGGTCAAGGAGGTCGTGCGGCAATATCTGATGCCCGTATTGTTCTTGATAAGACCCGCAACACGGTCGTCGTTATTGACGCCGCCGCACGGATATGCCATTCCGACGACCTCATACCCCACAAGCTCGGACAGCCTTATTCTGTCCTCCTCCACCTGTCGGATCACCTCCGCGTCCTCGCATTTGGTAAGATTGGGGTGCGTTAAGGTGTGCGCGGCAACCTCGTGCCCCTCGTAAACGGCCTTGACGTCGTCTGCGTGGATCTTATAGTGGGCAATTCGCTTCCCCTCACGAATAAGCATTCCCTTTTTGGACAACAGCGAGGAATTGAGATTGAAGGTACACCGCAATCCGTATTTGTTGAGCAGCTCAATAAGCCTGATATCCTGTGTGACACCGTCGTCATAGCTGAACGTAATCGCCTTCATTTTTTCCTGTGTTCTGAAAGTCACCGTGTATTTCCCTCCTTAAACAATGCCAAAATATAATCCTATCGTTCTCCAAAAGAAGCGATGATTTTGCAATCATAAACACGCTCTTTTAGCGCAAGCGAAAATTTCAAAAAATCACTCCGTTATTTCATTGTACCACATCTTCGGGAAAAAGTAAATCTCCGCAGTATAATTTTCTTGGAACGACAAATACTAACATCACAATCGAATTGTGTAGGGCGGGGGCTTGCTCCCGCCGCCTGATTCCGATAAAAATCAACGAACGGCGGGAACAAGCCCCCGCCCTACAAATGTATTTGTAAAAAGGAGATTTATACAAATGAAAGCCACGGGCATTGTCAGAAGGATCGACGATCTCGGCAGAGTCGTGATCCCGAAGGAAATCAGAAGAACGATGCGCATCCGCGAGGGGGATCCGCTCGAAATTTATACCGACCGCGAGGGCGAGGTCATTTTCAAGAAGTATTCTCCCATCGGAGAGCTTGCGGCGTTTGCCGCACAGTATGCGGAAACGCTCCACAAGACCTGTTCCCTTTCGGTCATCATCAGCGACAGAGACGCGGTGATCGCTTGCGCGGGAGTGCCGAGGAAGGAATACAGCGACAAAACACTTTCCGCAGAGCTGGAGGAGATCATCGAGAGCCGTTCCCTTTACGTCCATAAGGAAGGCACAGATCCTATTCCCGTGCTTGCGGACGGCTCGAGTCATTACGTCAGCTGCGCGATGCCTATCATCAGCGAGGGAGACATCGCGGGCTGTGTTGCCGCGATTGCCGAAACTCCTACTGACACACGCAGAGAGGTACGCGCCAGCGAGGTGGAGGTCAAGCTCATCCTCACCGCGGCAGGATTTCTCGGCAGACAATTGGAGGGGTAAAAAAACGACCTTGCAGAGCAATTGCCCTGCAAGGTCGTTTTTTATGATACCGAAGTACGATCTTACTTCTTCAGCGCTGCCTGAGCTGCT
>JAZRFD010000075.1:0-17271 GCA_045661185.1 Eubacteriales bacterium
CACTTCCGTGTGCGGCGCCGAGGCGATCATCATTTCCATCGGCTCGCAAGGCTTGCGTGCGTTGATGTGCGACGAGCTTGCGCCCCTGAACCTGCAAAACAAGACCTTTGTGCTTTGCATGAAGGGTATTGAGATCGCAACGGGCAAGCGACTTTCCGAGGTCGTCGGCGAGTGCACCGATCCCTCCAACCGCGTAGCGGTCTGGATCGGCCCCGGACACGTGCAGGAGTTTTACGCGGGGATCCCCAATTGTATGGTGATTGACAGCGCAGACGAGGGCACAAAGGCACGCTTGGTTGAGGAATTTTCGGGTGACCTGATCCGCTTTTATTACGGGCAGGATCTTGTGGGTAACGAGATCGGCGCGGCGTCCAAGAACGTCATCGGCATCGCGGCGGGATTCCTCGACGGCATGGGGCTTTCTACCCTCAAGGGGGCTTTGATGAGCCGCGGCACTCGCGAGATTTCCCGTTTGATCGACGCTTTGGGCGGCAACCCCGTCTCGGCGTACGGCCTGTGCCACCTTGGCGACTACGAGGCAACGGTGTTCTCTCCTTATTCGCACAACCGCCAATTCGGTGAGAAATTCGTCAAGGGCGAGACGTATACCGACCTTGCCGAGGGCTACTACACCGCCGAGGCGTTGCACCGCATGGCAGAGCGCTACGGCGTGGAGCTGCCCATTTGCGAGGCCGTTTGGCGCGTGCTCTACCAAGGCTGCGACGCAAAAGAGGAGATTGCCCGCCTGTTCCATCGGAGCTTGAAGAAGGAATTTTGATCCATGGAAAACGAATTGCCTAAGGAAAAAAGAGCCCGGTCTTTGAGGGGCGGGCTTTGAACCAACCCTTCCGTCGCGGCTAAAGCCGCGCCACCTCCCCTTACACAGGGGAGGCTAAAACCATGTGCTAACACAGATATAAAAATTTGATTTGCTTGTGCCTACAGTTAGAATCACTTTGATCGCACCATTCCAAGCCTCCCCTGTGCAAGGGGAGGTGGCATTGCGAAGCAATGACGGAAGGGTTGGCTGTCGCGTAAATTGACTATGAAGCGTATATAAAGTATATTCGCGAAAATCCGACGCATTGGGCAGAAGAACTTCATGCACGAAAGGAAACATATGAACCACATATTTGACTCCCACGCCCATTATTTTGATGGGCGTTTTGCGACCGAGGTTGAAGGGGGCGCGGATGCGCTCCTATCGACGCTGATGCCCGACACCGTGTCGCATATTATCAACGTCGGCACCAACCTTGTGTCCTCACGCGCGGCCGTCGCGCAGGCGGCACGCTACAACGGCATGTATGCCGCCGTGGGAATCCATCCCGAGGACTGTCACTATATCACCGACCCCGACGCAGCCTTGGCCGACTTGCGCGAGCTGCTTGGCTGCCCCCAAACGCGTGCGCGCGACAAGATCGTTGCCATTGGCGAGATCGGACTTGATTACCATTGGCCGTTTTACGGTGAGATTCCCATGAATAAGGAAAAGCAAGCCTACTTTTTCGACGCGCAAATGACACTTGCGCGCGAATTGGAGCTGCCCGTGATCATTCACGACAGGGAAGCGCACGGCGACTGCTTTGAAACCGTCCTGCGGCACCCCGTCGTGTGCGGCGTGTTTCACAGCTACAGCGGCAGTGCCGAAATGGCGCGCGAGCTTGTCAGGCGCGGCTGGTATATCTCCTTTTCGGGCCCCGTGACCTACAAAAACGCCGAGCGTGTGCGCGAGGCGGCGCGTGCCGTTCCGCGCGACCGACTGCTCATCGAAACCGACGCGCCCTATCTCGCGCCGCACCCTATGCGCGGCAAGCTCAATCACTCGGGCCTTCTCATTTACACCGCGCAAACGCTGGCACAGCTTTGGGAATGCACTCCCGACGAGGTGATCGAAACCACGTCCGCAAACGCCAAACGCTTGTTTGGAGTCTTGTGATTTGGTAAAAATATACAAAAAACAGGCTTTGTTTTTTACATTTACTCGTGGATAAAGTTGAAAAAGCCACTTGAAAAAAATCTTTTGATATTGTATAATAAAAGAAACCCGGTGTATTTTGGTATACCGGAGATCACAGAAAGGTACACAAAAAGGTTTACTACAATGGCTAAGATTGAAACCAAGAACATCAGAAACGTCGCATTGCTCGGACACGGCGGCTCGGGAAAAACGTCGCTGGCGGAAGCAATGCTTTATATTACGGGCGAAACCGACCGTCTCGGAAACGTTGGCGCGGGCAACACCGTTTGCGACTATGACGCAGAGGAAAATGCACGCCATATCTCGATTTCCGCGGCAATCGCTCCCATGATGTGGAAGGATGTTAAGATCAACGTCATTGACACGCCCGGTTATCTCGATTTCTCGGGCGAGGTTCTGCAGGCTCTGCGCGTTGCCGACAGCGCGATCATCGTGGTTGACGGTAAGGCGGGCATCGAGGTTGGTACCGAGCTTGCATGGAACTATGCCGAGGCGGCAAATCTGCCCCGCGCATTCTATATCAATAAATTTGACGACAACGAGGCGCGCTTTGCTCGCGTACTCGATTCGCTTCACGCAACCTTCGGTAAGCACATCTGCCCTCTGACCATTCCCATGGTCAAGAACGGCGAGGTGGTGGGTGCTATCGACCTGATCGATCAGAGTGCGCACGTGTTTGATAACAACGGACGCCACAGCGTGGAGCTGATCCCCGACGAGTCCAAGGAGGCGGTTGAAAAGTTCCGCGATATGCTCATGGAAGCGGTTGCAAGCACCAACGAGGACCTCATGATGAAGTACTTCGAGGGCGAGGAGATCACCTATATGGAGGCGATCAGCGCGGTTCACGAGGGTATCATCCACGGTGAGATTGTACCTGTGTTCTGCGGTGCGGCTGCAAAGCTGTGGGGCGTTTGGACGATGCTGGATAAGATCAGCGAATCCTTCCCGCGTCACACCGCAAAGAAAGAGGAGCTGCTGGTGGACGGTGACTCCATGGAGATCAACCCCGACGGCGAGCCCGCTCTGTTCGTGTTCAAGACCGTTGCCGACCCGTTCGTGGGTAAGATGTCCTTCTTCAAGGTCATGAACGGTACCGTCAAGCGCGATATGATGATGACCAACAACACCACGGGTGACAATGAAAAGCTTGCGCACATCTACGTGGTCAAGGGCAAGAAGCAGACCGAGGTTGACGAGCTGGCTTGCGGTGACATCGGCATGGTTGCAAAGCTCAACAATACCAACACCAACGACACCCTGACCTGGAACAAGAGCTTCAGCTACTCGCATATCGAGTATCCCACGCCTTACCTTACCAAGGTTATGATCCCCGTTTCCAAGGGAGACGAGGGTAAGATCTCCCAGAGCATCGCAAAGATGGTCGAGGAGGATTACACCATCCGCTTTGAGAACGACGCAGAGACCAAGCAGCTTCTGATCTACGGCCTTGGCGACGTGCATCTGTCGGTTCTCGCGGCACGCCTCAAGGGCAGATTCGGGCTCAACGTCCGCTTCGATACGCCCACCGTTGCATACCGTGAAAAGATCACGAAGTTCGTTGACGTAGAGGGCAAGCATAAGAAGCAGAACGGCGGCTCCGGTCAGTACGGTCACGTTAAGATGAAGTTCGGCCCGGGCGAGACCGACGGTTTGACCTTTACGGTTTCGGTTGACGGCGGCACCGTTCCGCAGAACTTCTACCCCGCAGTAGAAAAGGGTGTTCAGGATTCGATGGCAAAGGGCGCGTACGGCTTCCCGATGACCTGCCTTGCGGCTGATCTGTACGACGGCTCTTATCACGCGGTCGACTCCGACGAGTTGTCCTTCAAGACGGCGGCATCGCTGGCGTACAAGAAGGCGCTTGAATTGGCAGGCCCCGTGCTTCTCGAGCCCGTGGGTGACCTCTTGATCACCGTTCCCGAGTCCTTGGTCGGTGACGTTATGGGTGACCTGAATAAGCGTCGCGGTAGCGTAATGGGTATGGAGCCCGCTACCATGAAGGGATACACCACCGTTCAGGCTGTGGCTCCCAAGGCAGAGATCGCGGATTACCCGATCGTCCTGCGCGC
Source organism: Eubacteriales bacterium (assembly GCA_045661185.1). Classification (GTDB taxonomy): domain Bacteria; phylum Bacillota; class Clostridia; order Oscillospirales; family CAG-272; genus UMGS1865. Next base: position 4,054 of record JAZRFD010000075.1, read on the forward strand.
TATGACACAGGGACGCGGCTCGTTTGAGTATAAGGTTACGGGCTACGACGTTGTTCCCGCAAACATTACCGCAAAGGTGATCGCGGACAAAAAGGATTGATTGAATTTTGGGCGAGAGAGGCTTACAAAAAAGCTTCTCTCGCTTTTTTAACGACAAAAAACGCCAAAAATGAAAATAGTTTTTGAATTTGCGGTCAAAGGACTTGCAATCCCATGATTTTATGATATAATGATAGGTGAACTTTTTGAAAGGAGCTTTTCTTTCGGTGGAATTAAAGGAAATTACACAAAAAAGAGAAAAATACTTAAAAAAGCAAGCCAAAAAAGAACGAAAAGAGGCAAAACGTCTTGAAAAGAAGAACCGTCCACACAGCATGGCGCGACAGATCATCTGGACGGTTGTCATTGGCATCGTATGGACACTGGCGGCGGCGTTTGCGTCACTGTCGATCTGGTATAAAGCAACCTTTGATATGGAGTTTGCGGAATTGCTCTTCACGATCCTCTCGCCCGTGGGCGGAACGGGGCAGAGCACCAGCTCTTTGATCATTGAATCCTGCGTGCCCGCTACGGCGGTATGCGCGCTCGTGTACGTTGCTATCGCGTTTGGGCTGCATTTTCGCACAAAGCTTTGCAAGATCCTGCGCCGCGTTGGCGCATGGGCTTGCGTTGTGGCACTTGTGGTCTCTGCAACCGCGGCGGTTATCGTATTCCGCATCCCGCGTTACCTGATGCTGCGCTTTGGTCACACCATGATCTATGACGATTACTACATTAATCCCGACGACGTTGAGATCTATGATACGGACGGCGTTAAGAAAAATTTGATCTACGTTTACGTAGAATCCATGGAGACCACCTATGCATCCAAGGAGGTAGGTGGCATCCAACCGAAGTACAACTACATTCCGAACATGACCGAGCTTGCCTTCCGCGACGAGAACGTGCATTTCTCCGACGGTGAGGGCTTGGGTGGCTTCCACAGTGTCACGGGTACGGGTTGGACGATGGGAGCTCTCATGAGCACCACGTCGGGCATTCCGTTCTCGCAGGACGTGCTCGGTGCCGGAAACGAGCATGGCAAAAACGGCAACTTCTGCAACAAGCTCACGGCTCTTGGTGACATTCTGGAAAAGCAGGGCTACAAGCAGGAATTTCTCTGCGGCTCCGATGCAAAATTTGCAGGACGTGATGCTTACTTCAAGCAACACGGCAACTACGAAATCTTTGACCTTTATACTGCGCGCGAGGAAGGGTATATTGCTGACGATTACTACGTTTGGTGGGGATATGACGATTATATTCTGTTCGATATCGCACGCGACGAAATTACCGAGCTTGCCGCAGGTGACAAGCCCTTCAACTTTACAATGCTCACGGTTGACACTCACCATGTGGGTGGATGGCAGTGCAAGGTATGCGGCACGCAGTATTCGAGCCGCCTTGAAAACGTGATTGCGTGCACCGATAAGCTGGTCGGTGATTTCATCGCATGGTGCGAGACGCAGCCTTGGTATGAGGATACGGTGATCATTATTTCGGGTGACCATCCCCGTATGGACAACCAGCTGGTTGCCACCGATTTCTATGACCGTACCATCTACAATTGCTTTATCAATTCCGAGGCAGACACCGAGAACACCAAGAACCGCGTGTTTACGTCCATGGATATGTTCCCGACGATCCTCGCGGCATTGGGATATACCATCGAGGGCAACCGCTTGGGACTGGGCACTAACCTGTTCTCGGAGCTTCCGACGCTTGCCGAGGAGCTGGGATATGACTACCTGAATACCGAGCTTGGTAAGAATTCGAGATATTATAAGAAGAATTTCTCATAAAACGCAAAAAAAACGAAAGAAATTGTGAAAAAACTATTGCAATTTCTTTCGGATTGTGTTATAATACTTGCGTATGCCGTCAAGGCACCTGATGTCAAAGAACATCAAATTATGAAAAGAGGTAAATAACAATGAAAGACGGAATCCATCCTAAGTATGAAGTGTGCATCGTAAAGTGCGCATGTGGTGAAACAGTAGAAACCAAGTCCACCAAGGGCGGCGAGATGAAGGTTGAAATTTGCTCTAAGTGCCATCCCTTCTTCACCGGCAAGCAGAAGTTTGTTGATGCCGGCGGACGTGTGGATAAGTTCAAGAAGAGAATCGCATCCTTCCAGAAGTAATAAGGGCGATTTTGCGGGAAAGGGTCAGGCTGTTTGCTTCAGCCTGATCTTTTTCTTTTCAAAGGAGGTCGTTTTTTATGGAATATCAAGCCATTCGGGCGATTCTGGTCGGCATTTGTACGGACGATCGCCGCGCCGATGAAATTGAAAGAAGCCTTGATGAGCTCGAACGTCTGCTTGAAACTGCGGGCGGCGAATGCTTTTGCAAGGTTGTACAAAATAAAGATAAGCCCGACCCGCGCACACTCATCGGCTCGGGAAAGGTCGCAGAGGTTGCCTCTCTTTGCGAGATGAACGGTATTGAGCTTGTCGTGTTCGACGAGGAGCTGGCTCCCTCACAGATCCGCAATTTAGAGGACGACATTGGCAAGGACGTGCGTGTGATCGACCGTTCCATGCTGATTTTGGATATTTTTGCGCTACACGCAGTCAGTCGAGAGGGTAAGGTGCAGGTCGAATTGGCACAGCTCAAATACACCGCACCGCGCCTCTCGGGACACGGAACCGAAATGTCGCGACTGGGCGGCGGTATCGGCACGCGAGGCCCCGGTGAGAGTAAGCTTGAGACCGACCGCCGACACATGCACCGCCGTGTGACCGCGCTGGAGGAGGAACTAAAAAATCTGGAGCGTACGCGGCAGACCATGCGCGCGTCGCGCGACCGCAGCGGTATCCCGAAGATCGCGATCGTAGGGTACACCAATGCGGGCAAATCCACGTTGCTCAACCGCTTGACCGACGCGGGGATTTTAGCGGAGGATAAGCTGTTTGCAACGCTTGACCCGACCACGCGCAAGTACGAATTGCCAAGCGGCGAGAGCGTGCTTTTGACCGATACGGTCGGCTTTATCCGCAAGCTGCCGCACCATCTGGTGCATGCGTTCAAGTCCACCTTGGACGAGGCGGTTTATGCAGACGCGCTCATGATTGTGATCGACGTGTCCGACCCCGAGTGTCGCGAGCAGGCAGAGGTCACCGAGCAGCTGCTTGAGGAGCTGGGCGCCGCGGGCAAGCCAACGCTGTACGTTTTCAATAAATGCGACAGGGGAGCGGCGGAGCTTTCCACCGTCGGTGTCCCGGCCGAGCACGCGCATACCGTTCTGGTATCGGCGCGCACGGGGCAGGGGATCGACCTGCTCCTGGAGGCGTTGCAGGAAATTTTGCACGAGGGCAAGCGTCGCGTGACCTTTGTGATCCCCAATTCGCAAGGGGGAGCGTTGAATACGCTCTATCAGAACGCGACCGTTGAGGATGTGGAGTACGGAGCGGATGCCATGCGCGTCGTGGCGGTGGTGGATCAAAAGATCCACGGAATGCTCAGACGCTTCGACCACGATTGGAAGGAACCCGCGGAGGAGTGACCGTTTGTCGTTCTCTTCCCGATAACGCACTGCCTTTCCGTAGGGCGAGCGAGCGGCAGCGAGCTATCGGTGATCGGTGCACAGGTAGATTTTGCATTGCGTGAACGACTTTCACCGCGCAAGACAATATTAGGTGCGCGATGATATACTGACGTAATGGCTACCGTAATACTCATGTGGTGAAAGTTCTTGAAGGGGTGTGGGGGAACTTATTACCAAGAAGTTCCCCCACAAAAAAGGAGGCTAACAACATGGCAGACGCTGTTTTTTATACGACGCTTGAAGGCGAAGGTGAGGCGGAATTTACCGAGAAGAAGTCGGTGTTTATCGGTCACGCGTGCCCCGTAAAAAGCGAAGACGAGGCGATGGCGTATATCAAAAAGCAGAAAAGCGCATACGCCGATGCGCGGCACAACGTGTGGGCGTATTTGCAAAAGGGTGAGATCGTCGCGCGGTATTCGGACGACGGTGAGCCGCAGGGGACTGCGGGTGTGCCCGTTTTGGATACCATCCGCAAAAGCGGTGTGACCGACGCGGTAGTCGTGGTGACGCGATACTTTGGCGGCATCCTTTTGGGCGCGGGGGGCTTGGTGCGCGCTTATTCGCACACTGCGCGCATGTCTCTTGAGGCGGCCCACATTATCACCTACGAGCAATATACCGTTATGGAGTTGACCTGCAGCTATTCGGACTACCAAAGATATCTTGCGGAGCTTCCCAAATACGGAGCAGTGACCGACGACACGCAGTTTTCGGATCGCGTTACGCTCACGTTTGCAGTTAAGGATACCGTCGTGGAGGAGCTGTGCACACGCGTGCGTGAGATCAGCAACGGCACCGACGCGCCCGTGGTGCGCGGCAAACGCTTTGATTACCGATAAAATTACAATTTTTTGCGAAAAAATCCGCGCAAAAAAAGTATATTGCCGTTTTTTTGCGTATTTTATAAGTATAAGAGCTAAAAGGAGGCGATCGTGTGAACCTTTGTCAAATGTTTCTGGAGCGTGAAAAGCAAACGCTCTCACAGTACGCGTTTCTGACCGCAAATACGCGCGGGCGCGACTATCCGTATGAGGTGTGCGAGATGCGCACCGAGTTTCAGCGCGACCGTGATCGCATCACGCATTCGCAATCCTTCCGCAGACTCATGCATAAAACGCAGGTCTTTTTGGCACCCACGGGTGACCATTACCGCACGCGCCTGACGCACACGCTTGAGGTCACGCAGATCGCGCGCATCATCGCACGCTCACTTCATCTCAACGAGGATCTTGCCGAGGCGGCGGCGCTGGGACATGATCTCGGACATACGCCGTTTGGGCATTCGGGCGAGGACGCAATGCGTGAGCTGTTTTCCCCCGATTTTACGCACTACAAGCAGAGCTTGCGCGTGGTGGAAAAGCTTGAAAACAACGGCAAGGGCTTGAATTTGACGTGGGAGGTGCGCGACGGCATCGTGAATCACACGGGCTCGAGCATGGCATCCACGCTTGAGGGTGTGATCGTCAAATTTGCCGATCGCATCGCATACATCAATCACGACATTGACGACGCCTGCCGCGCGGGGATCCTTTCTCCCGAGGATATTCCGAAGGATTTGCGAGAGATCCTTGGTGAGCGACACGGCGAGCGCATCAATAATATGGTCTCTGCGGTGATCCGCGCGAGTGCCGACCGAAACGAGATCCGTATGGATCCCGATTTTCAGGACGCGACCAACCGTTTGCGCGCGTTTCTGTTTGCAAACGTGTACACAAGTCCCATTGCCAAGGCCGAGGAAAGCAAGGCAAAGGAGATGCTGGGGCTTTTGTTTGAGCATTTCGTGGCACATCCCGAGCAGATGCCCGAGCTCTACCGCCGCAATGCGGAGGAGGAGGGTGTTCAACGCTGCGTGTGCGACTTTATCTCCGGCATGACCGACCGTTATGCCATTGAAACCTTTAAAAAGATCTTTATTCCGAACGCATGGAATCAGTAGCTTGAAAGGGGTGTGATGAATGCGGTTCCCCGAAAATTTCATACAAGAGGTCGTGGACAGAACCGACATCGAGGAGCTGATCGGACGCTACGTGCCGCTCAAAAGAGCGGGTGCCAATCTGGTTGGACGTTGCCCCTTCCACAGTGAAAAAACACCGTCCTTTTCGGTGTCTCCCACCAAAAAAATGTTCTTTTGCTTCGGCTGTCACGCAGGCGGCTCTGCCATCACCTTCGTGCAGAAGATGGAGAATTTGGAGTTTCCCGATGCCGTGGAGTTCCTTGCCAACCGCGCGGGCCTTCCGCTTCCAAAGGAAAGCGGAGAGCGTCGAGAGGAGGGGATCGGGCGCCGCCGCGTGCTTGAAATGAACCTCGAGGCGGCAAAATTTTACCGTGCGTGCCTGTTTGATCCCAATATCGGTGGCGCGGGTATGCATTATTTCAAAAACGAGCGGCGACTCAGCGATGCTACGATCAAGCATTTTGGGCTTGGATTTGCCCCGAATGAGTTTACCATGCTGCGTGATCACATGCGGTGCTTAGGTTATCGCGACGACGAGCTTGTGGAGGCGTATCTGTGCGCCAGAAGCAAGAAAAACAACAGCGTGTACGACATTTTCCGCAATCGCGTGATGTTTCCGATCATTGATCCGTCGGGGAATATCGTGGCGTTTGGCGGCCGCGTGATGGACGATTCCAAGCCAAAGTATCTCAACTCATCGGATACGGCGGCATTCAATAAGCGGCGGCAGCTCTTTGCGCTCAACTTTGCAAAGAATTGCTGTGCCGAAAAAATGATTTTGTGCGAAGGGTACATGGACGTCATCGCTTTGCACGCCGCGGGCTTTGAATACGCGGTGGCAACGCTTGGCACGGCGATCACCCCCGAGCACGCGCGTGTGTTTTCCAAATACACGCAAAAGGTGATCATTTCCTACGATGCTGACGATGCAGGACAGAACGCTGCAAACAAGGCGATGAAGCTTTTGGGCGAGGTCGGTATGGAGGTCCGCGTGCTGAAATTGAACGGTGCCAAGGATCCGGACGAGTACATCCAAAAATTCGGCTCGGATCGTTTCCGCCGCGTGCTTGAGGAAAGCCGCACGGGCTTTGAGCATAAAAGTGATCGGATTCTCGCAAAATACGATTTAAGCGTTGGAACGGACAAGATCCGAGCGTCCAACGAGCTTTGCGCGATCATTGCGGAGTACTATTCTCCCGTGGAGCGCGAGGTCTATATCAGCAATGCCGCGTCGCGCTTGGAAATACCCGCAGACGTTTTACGCAACACCGTAGAGCAGATACGCCGCCGTCAGGCGCGTGAGCAGCGGGCGCAGGAGAGCCGCGAGGCGCAAGCGTCGGTCAAGCATTTCGGTGACCGCATCAACCCCGAGGCGGCACGCGACGTGAAGGGCTCTGCCGCTGAGGAATCGGTGCTGGGACTGCTCTTGATCTTCGAGGAATACCGCAACGCCGTAGAAAAGGGAGAGATCCCGCTTGCGGCAGATGATTTTGTCACAGGCTTCCACAAGCGCGTATTTGAGGAAATCATGCGATTGCACGCGGGTGAGAGCGGCTTCCGCTTTGAATTGCTGGGTATGAATTTTTCCGCCGATGAGGTCGGACGGATCGAAAAAATGGAAATGACCCGCCAGCAGCTTTCGCAAAACGGCCCGAGCGTTTTCCGCTCTGCCGTTTCGGCACTGCAGGAGGCGCGCGCCCATGAGACGGCACGCGGGGGAGATTTGAACGCCCGCATGGAATATTTGAGAAAAAAGAAATTACATAAAGGAAAGGCTGATACACAATGAAAGAGAACGAAGCAGTAAAGGACTCCGAGGTTGTTGAATCCGAAAATCAGACCGAGGAAAACGGCAAAAAACAGCTTGACGTCAATCAACTGATCGAAAAGGGCAAGAAGGGCAAGCTGTCTGCGTCCGATTTGGACGAGGCTTTGGAAGAGGTCGATTTTGAAACCGAGGAAAAGATCTACGAAACGCTTGAGGATAACGGCATCTCGTTTGGGAACAGCGAGATCTCCGATGAGGAGATGAGCGCGATCGAAAGCGAGGTCGAGGCATTCGGTGCGGCTGAAAATATGGAGCGGATCCTGGAGCAGGAGGGCTTGGCAATTGACGACCCCGTGCGTCTGTATTTGAAGGAGATTGGCCGTGTGCCGCTGCTCAACAGTGAGCACGAAAAGGAGCTTGCCGAAAGAATGATGGCGGGCGATGAGAGCGCAAAGACCGAGCTGGTGGAAGCAAACCTGCGTCTGGTTGTAAGTATCGCAAAGAGATACGTCGGCCGCGGCATGTTCTTCTTGGATCTGATCCAGGAGGGTAACATGGGACTGATGAAGGCGGTGGACAAGTTCGACTACACCAAGGGATATAAGTTCTCAACCTACGCAACGTGGTGGATCCGTCAGGCGATCACGCGTGCCATCGCGGATCAGGCGCGTACCATCCGCATCCCCGTGCATATGGTAGAAACTATCCATAAGGTTTCCCGCGTTTCGCGCCAGCTGCTGCAGGAAAACGGTCGCGAGCCCACCGCAGAAGAGATCGGTGAACGCATTTCGATGAGCGCGGAAAAGGTGCGCGAGATTATGAAGATCGCGCAGGATCCCGTCTCTCTCGAAACCCCGATCGGTGAGGAGGAGGACAGCCATCTGGGCGATTTTATCCCCGATGACGACACGCCCTCGCCGGCAGAAGCAACCTCTACTAACATCCTGCGCGAGGAGCTGGAAAAGCAGCTCCACACCCTGACGCCACGCGAGGAGCACGTGATCAAGCTTCGCTTCGGTCTGTACGACGGGCGCACCCGCACGCTTGAGGAGGTCGGCAAGGAATTTGACATTACCAGAGAGCGTATTCGTCAGATTGAGGCCAAGGCTTTGCGCAAGCTGCGTCACCCCAGCCGCGCAAGACATTTGAAGGGCTTCATGGAGTAATTTTTTGGATTGAATTCACAAAAACCGTCGTTTAAATCTGTGCAGTATGCCTGTTTGTATGGGCAAGTTGCAAAGGATTGAACGGCGTTTTTTGTATGAAATGACATGCTATTTTGAACGCAGTATGACCGAAAGGGAAAAAGGTAGAGCAAAATCGGCTCATGTCACAAAAAATTCACTTGACAGAAGGGCAAAAAAGGTGTACAATATAAAGGTAAAAATGTAGGTTTGTTTCTATATTACGGGAATTGGTGAAACAAACGCTTTTTGGGAGGAATCAATATGAAAAAGAGATTGATGTGCTTGTGCCTTTGCCTTGTAACCATGTTCTCTCTCGTACTGACCGCTTGCTCGACGAAAACCGACGAGGAGCTGGTCAAGGAAATGATCAGAGAGCAGTCCAAGGGCGCTTACACGCTCACGATGTGGGTGGTGTCCGAGGAGAAGGTCGACGATGAGACCGGCGCCGAGATCACGGCTGCCATCAATGACCTGATGCAGACCAAGCACAATACCAAGCTGGTGATCAAGTATTTTACTGCTGATGAATATTATGCAGAGCTTGATAAGACGCTGGCTGCTTATTCCGCAACCGCTTCCGGAAAGGTTCCCGAGATCGGAGATTTTGAGATCCCCGAGAACGGCTTGTATGAAGCGATCTATCCTGAGGTTATGGAAAATCAGGTCGATATCATTTACATCGGTGATCTGGTGAATTCCGACGGCTCCATGCTGATGTCGGGCGAGGAGATGTATCGCGATCTGCGCGCAAAGGGTCACTTGGCGGCAATCGGCAGCTATCTTGATGATTCTGATGTAAAAAAGATCAACGAGTTTGTTTCTCCCACGCTGCTGAACGCGGTCAAGGAAGGGGAGGAGACCTATGCGCTGCCCAACAACAACACGCTTGGCTCCTACACCTACATGCTTCTGAACAAGGAGCTGATGGATCGCTACTCCATGCAGGGTAAATTCCTTGCGGGAGAGATGACCGGCTTCTATACCGCAAGCGTATATCAGTACCTGAATATGGTGCTGGCAGACAGCAATAACGACGGCGTTGTCCTTCCCGTGGACGCGTCCTATGAGGAATGTCTTTCCATGCTGGCATACTATTGGAACGTGGATCCCGATTCCTTCGACGTGAATGCGGATCAGTTCTCTGTTTTCGGCACGCTCTACGGTGCTGCAAAATCGGTTTCTCTCGGAAACACGGTTCTCCAGGCCGAGAGCCTGCTCGCAAATCCGCAATTCGTATCCGCTTATCTCCAGCTGAATAAGTTCCGCCTTGAGCAGAACGATTTCTTCCGCAACGATAACAACGCAGGCGTTGCATATGCGGATACGGCCATCAAATTCTACGAGGGTGACCTTGATGAATTGACGATCGTTGACGGTGTTTCTTACTACTACGAGGGCGATGAGTGCTACTACGCAGTTCCTGTGAAGTATCCTACTGTGGGCCCCGAGGATATTTACGACGATATGTTTGCGGTATGCGCATATGCTCCGAAGGAATATATCGAGAGAAGTATGGCGATCCTGGCTTATCTGAACACCGATGTGGAGATCCGCAATCTCTTCCAGTACGGTGTTGAGGAGGAGCACTACTACATCATGGACGATGAGATCGTTCGCACCGAGAAGGGCGAGGGATACCGTATGGATCTGTTTGTAACGGGTAACCCCTTTATCGCATATCCCGAGGCTTGGATCAGCGACACCGCTTGGGAGAACGGTAAGGAGCAGAACCGTGACGCACTGATCAATCCCATGCTCGGCTTCGACTTGCCCGACTATGCACAGCAGGGAACAACTGCGTCGGATGCGTTCAAGTCTCCCGTAACGAATAAGCATACTCTTACGTACGTAACGGGACTGAACAAGGAAGTTCTTGAGGACGACCTGCTTTTGAACGCTTGGCTGAGCGCGTGTGACGACCGCGCAGACGGTGTGTACATGTACAAGAACGTGGAAAAGGTCGACAAGACCACTTACGCGACGCTGTACGTATACAACACGCTCGGTGAGTCCGATATGATTATCGAAACCAATATTCTCAGAGACCCTGCGGGAACCGAGGTCGGTCTGGACATCAATCTGTCCTACAAGACCATCTTTACCACCGATACAAGCGTTTTGGGCTATGAGCTTTCCGTCATCAGCTACACCTATCCCACCTCTCACAAGGGAAGCATTACCTGTGACGTTGACGGTAAGAAGACCGCGATCGTTACCCAAACGCGCGGACGTGCGCTGAAAACAGATCTGCTCAACACCGACACCTATGAGATGGACGTATACGCAAATCTGACGATGGCACATTTCTATGAAAACGCGGAGATCTATGCACAGCTTACCGAGTGGAAGAACGAGCCCGGTAACGTGCCTGTAAACTACGTGCTGACCTGGCAGGAGCAGGGTGCTGATGGTAAAAACTATTACCATTACGTCATCTACCGTAAGAACCTTTCCTACGCAACCTCTGTGGACGTACACCCCGTAGGCTCCCTGAACGCACCCGCGCTCAAGGTTCTTTACACGGCTTACGAGGGAACCGCGCCCGAGGGTGACTACAAGGATTATTCGCTTTGCTACGTTTACGTCAAGGCTGATGCGGGCGTGAGCATGGGTACCCCCACCTTTATGGAAAACCACGTGGTCGACCAGGCAAAGACGGAGACCGTTGTGGCAGAAAACGCAATTGACTTTAATATGCTTGGCGCTATGGATACGGATCTTGTCAAGTACGCAGCAGCTTTGAACAGCGAAATCGTAGCACTTCTTGACGCGTGCACGAGCTATGAGGAGTTTGAGGCGTTGGTCAACGATCTGGTGGCACTGTTCACGGCAGATGCCGAGAGCCTGCCCACGCTGGAATCCACGGCCTTGAACGAGGTTCTTTCGAGCGGTGTTGTTGGCGGTGATTTTGCGACGCTGTATGCAAATATTGCGCACATGACCTCCGTTGGAACGATGCAGAATCCCGAGACCCCCGAGAACGACGTGATCGAGGAGCTTGGCGAAAATCGCATCTACTACTACTCTCCCGCAGGCATCTACTACAAGTGGCTTGAGGTGAGCGGTTATCTTCCCAAGGAAAAATAAAAGATCGGGAGCCTCGCCGCGCGGCGAGGCTCCTTTTTCACTTAAAATTTTGAGAAAATTGCGTACAGCCCTTGTAAATTGTCGCGTGATATGTTACAATAAAGGACAGAATACCCAATTGAAAGGACTATGAATATGCTTGGAGAACAAAAGGTCTGCTATTCGGGCGTGCAGCCCAGCGGCAACCTTACCATTGGAAACTACCTCGGCGCCATCCGCAACTTTGCCGAGTTTTCGCAACAGTATAAAACCTTTTATTGTGTGGTGGACGAGCACGCGATCACCGTTCGTCAAAACCCCGCGGAGCTGCGTCGCAGAACCTATGAAACGCTGGCGCTTTACATGGCGTGCGGGCTGGATCCCGAAAAGAACACGCTCTACGTGCAGTCTATGGTGCACGAGCATGCGGAATTGGCGTGGATTCTCAACTGCTTTACAATGTTTGGCGAGCTTTCCCGTATGACACAGTTCAAGGATAAGAGCGCCAAGCACTCCGACAACATCAATGCGGGTCTGTTTACGTATCCCGTTCTGATGGCGGCGGATATTCTCCTGTACCAAACCGACGTCGTGCCCGTTGGCATCGACCAGAAGCAGCACGTTGAGCTTTGCCGCGATATTGCAAACCGCGTCAACCAGATCTATCCCGATCTGTTCACGGTTCCCGAACCGATCATGCCTAAGAGCGGCAAGAAGATCATGTCCTTAGCAGAGCCCACCAAAAAGATGAGCAAGTCCGACGAGAACACCAACGCCGTGGTCTATATTTTGGACGACCGTGACACGATTATCCGCAAATTCAAGCGTGCCGTGACCGATTCGGGCAGCGAGGTGCGCGTGGGCGAGGAAAAGCCGGGAGTGAGCAACCTGATGTCGATCTATTCCTGCTTCACGGGGAAGGAATACGACGAGATCGAGAGAGAATTTGTAGGGAAGGGCTACGGCGACTTCAAGCTTGCCGTGGGAGAGGTAACTGCCGACGCGCTCGCCCCCGTGCAAAAGCGCTTTGCGGAGCTCGTGGCCGATAAGGCAGCGCTTGAGGCGCAGATGAAGAAGGGCGCGGAGGAAGCGTCCTACTACGCACGCCGCACGCTCTCCAAGATCCAGAAAAAGCTTGGCTTTGTGCAGATCCGCTGACCGGAATTGAATAAAAGATGGCAGTAAGGGAAATACTTGATGTGTTTCCCTTACTTTTTCTTTTGGAGGCGCTTATGTTTTTCTTGATCGCGGCATTTGTGTTTGCCCTGACATACGTTTTGGTTCCCGTTGTGATTGCGCTATCCTGGCGGATCGGCGCGGTGGACATTCCGCAGGATTGGCGGAGGATGCACCGCGAAAGCATTCCTCGCGGCGGGGGGGTGGCGATCGTGCTGCCGTTTTTGATCGGGTGTGTGCTGACGGGACGCGTTAGCGGGCATCTTGCGGCAGGTCTGCTTGGTGGCATTTTCATGCTTTTGGTCGGACTTTTGGACGACGTTTTTTGCTTGGGGCCGCGCATGAAGCTCCTTTTGCAATTGGCGGCCGCATCCTCGGCGGTTCTGATGAGCGATGCCGTGAGCGGGTGGGGGAGGCTCGTGGCGGTGCTTTGGGTCGCAGTAATGACCAACGCGCATAACTTTATAGACGGCATGGATGGG
>JAZRFD010000076.1:0-15477 GCA_045661185.1 Eubacteriales bacterium
GCGCATTAAGCTCGACCGCGTTGTATCAAACGCCTATCGGTTGTTCTACTTACATATACGTTTGTTTTCGCCTTACCACGGCTCCGTCGGTAGGGCTATTTTTGTTTCATACCACTTTGGCAGAAAGGAGAACGCTATGAAAAAACGGATTTTTGCCCTTTTCTTATTGCTGTCTGTGTTGTGCTTATCGGCGTGTCAAGGCGCGGACACATCCGCAACAACCAAAGAGCCGACGGGAACGACACCCCCACCATCTGTGCAACCGCCTCCCACCCCGGGAAAACTATCCACTCTCTCGGAGTACAGTACCCCATTGGATCAACTATCTGCCTACGATTTTGAAAAATTTAACATGGCGGTTGAGGAAAGAAACACCACGCCCATAACAAATTTTGAGTTTAAATTTTTGGAGAATTTCAACAGTCAATATCCCATTCAACGAATGATGCAGCTTGGAAACGATCATCGGTGTGTGATCTATCGTTTGGAAAACGATAGCAATCAATCTGTGTTATTATATTTCGTTTTTGATCGTTCGACAGACGCTGCCGGAAACACCGTTTGGAAATCGGATAACGAGTGGTATTTTGTTACAGACCATTTTTCAAGCAGCGATTTTTCAGCTGTCACAATCGGAGATTCTGCCGAACGGGTGGCAGAAATTGACCCCGCCGTTGAATTTGATTTAAAAATGGGTTTGAGTATCGCCATAGACGATGGGCTGTTCTTTGACTCTTATCGCCTTTTAAGTGATGGGTTGCTTACAATCAGGTTCAAGGGAATTGCCGGTAATAAAGCAATGGTAGACTATGTTTTGGAAGATTTTGTGGTTTCCGAGATTGCATTCTATCCCTACGGTTCTAAAACGCCCCCTAAAAACACGATTGTCACATACTACCCCGACCTATTGCAAGACAACTAAAGCATAACGGCTCCCCAGCTGCGGCGGGGGAGACACAGCAAACGAGGAGCGGCATTTGCCGCTCCTTTTTTGCAAGAAAATTCAAAGAAGTGAATAAAAAACCGCGAAAAAGTGCTTGACAAGGGCTTGCGCGTATGCTATAATAGGAAGCAAAGATGCTGACCGAAAAAGAGTAGGCATTTGTTTGCGGGCACAGAGAGCCGTCGGGTGGTGCAAGACGGAGCCGCGTGAATGCTGAATTCCTTTCGCGAGTTGCGCGCTGAACGCGGCCATGGCCGCCTGTAGGATGCGACGGGGCTGCCCGTTACAGCGGTCGGGGGTGTGCGCCCCTATGAGCGGTCGGTTTTCCCGACAATTGAGGTGGTACCGCGGTATATTTTTACCGTCCTCTGCTATGAATGCAGAGGGCGTTTTCTGTTTCTTAAAGGAGAAAAATCATGACCATTATCGACTTACTCAACCAAAACGCGTCGCTCTACGGCGACGAAACGGCGCTTGTGGAGATCAACCCTTGCTTTGAGCCCGAAAGCCGCATCACGTGGAAGGATTACTCCCTGATGCAGCCCGAGGCAGGCAAGCCCTTCCGTCGCTCGCTCTCATGGAACGAGTTCAACGCCAAGGCGAACCGCTTTGCAAACCTGTTGCTCTCTCGCGGTACGCGTCGCGGCGAGAAGGTGGCGATTCTTTTGATGAACTCCATCGAATGGCTGCCCATCTATTTCGGTGTCCTCAAGGCGGGCGCGATCGTCGTGCCGCTCAACTACCGTTACGTGGCGGATGAGATCAAATACTGTCTTGAAAAGGCGGATTGCTCGACCTTGGCCTTTGGCCCTGAATTTGTGGGGCGTATGGAGGAAATCTGCGATCAGCTTCCCGACATCAAGCAGATGTTTTACGTGGGTGAGGACTGCCCGAGCTTTGCGGACAGCTACGACCGCATGATCGGCTATTGCTCGACCGACGAGCCCGAGATCCGCATTGAGGAGAGCGACGACGCGGCGATCTATTTCTCGTCGGGCACGACGGGCTTTCCCAAGGCGATCCTGCACGGACACCGCAGCCTGATCCATTCCGCGCGTGTGGAGCAAAAGCACCACTCGCAGTCGCACAACGACGTATTCCTCTGCATCCCGCCTCTGTACCACACGGGCGCGAAGATGCACTGGTTCGGCTCGCTCATGTCAGGCAGCCGCGCGGTGCTGCTCAAGGGCACGCGCCCCGATTGGATCTTCAAGGCGATCTCGGACGAGCGTTGCTCGATCGTTTGGCTCCTTGTGCCGTGGGCGCAGGATATTCTGGACGCGATCGACCGCGGCGACATCAATTTGGAAAATTACGATCTTGATCAATGGCGCTTGATGCACATCGGCGCGCAGCCCGTGCCGCCCTCGCTCATCCGCCGCTGGCTCAAGATCTTCCCGAAGCATCAGTACGATACCAACTACGGCCTGTCCGAGTCCATCGGCCCCGGATGCGTGCATCTTGGTGTTGAAAACGTGGACAAGGTGGGCGCGATCGGTAAAGCGGGCTACGGCTGGCAGGTCTGCATTGTGGACGAGAACGGCAACGCCGTTCCGCGCGGTGAGGTCGGTGAGCTCTGTGTCAAGGGCCCGGGCGTGATGAAGTGCTACTACAAGGACGAGGCGGCTACCAAGGAGATCCTGCACGGCGCATGGCTCTCGACGGGAGACATGGCAATGGAGGACGAGGACGGCTTCATCTTCCTTGTAGACCGTAAAAAGGACGTTATCATCACGGGCGGTGAGAACATTTACCCCGTACAGATTGAGGACTTTATCCGCAGACACGACGCGGTCAAGGACGTGGCGGTGATAGGACTCCCCGAGCCGAGACTTGGCGAGATCGCGGCAGCGATCGTCGAGCTCAAGCCCGACCATACGCTCTCCGTGGAGGAGCTGGAGAAATTCTGCCTGCCCCTGCCGAGATACAAGAGACCGAGGCGCATTATTTTCGCAGAGGTGCCGCGCAACCCCACGGGCAAGATCGAAAAGCCGAAGCTCCGCAAGATCTATTGCGGAGAGAGCCTTGTGGCACAGCAGATCGAGGGGTAACCGATCAAGGCTACAGAGTGCTTTTCAAAAATTCGCTTTTTCTTTTGAACGCATAGGCGCAAAAGAAAAAGCTTGGCAAAAAGAAATACGCCGTTGGTGGATTTCGCGCTCTGCGGAGCGCGAGGAGAGGCGCCGCCTCTCCACTCCGCAAGCTTTTGAAAAAGCTTGATCAAAACTTTTACCGCAGGGGTGCGGTGCGTGCCCCAAAGAAAGGATTACATACATGAAGAAATTATTACTTGGCAACGCCGCCGTAGCGCAGGGCGCATACGAGGCAGGCGTGCATCTGGTTTCCTCCTACCCGGGAACCCCCAGCACCGAGATCACCGAGTGCATGGCGACCTATCCCGCGGATGAGGTATTCGTTGAGTGGGCACCGAACGAAAAGGTTGCCGCAGAGGTTGCGATCGGTGCGTCGATCGCGGGCGGTCGCGCGATGTCCTGCTGCAAGCACGTGGGACTCAACGTCATGGCAGACCCCATTTTTACCAATAGCTATACGGGCGTTGGCGGCGGTATGGTGTTCTGTGTGGCCGATGATCCCGGCATGCACTCCTCGCAAAACGAGCAGGATTCGCGTCACTACGCGCGCGCTGCAAAGATCATGATGCTGGAGCCCTCGGATTCGGCCGAGTGCAAGGACTACACCAAGGCGGCGTTTGATATCAGCGAGCGGTTTGATACGCCCGTGCTCCTGCGCCTTTCCACCCGTGTCTCTCACTCCCAGAGCTTGGTGGAGATCTGCGAGCGTGAAGCGGTGGCGGTCAAGAGCTACGAGAAGAACATTTCCAAGTACGTGATGATGCCCGCAAACGCAAAGGGCAGACACGTGTTTGTAGAGGAGAGAACTAAAAAGATCGAGGAATTTGCCGCTGACTGTCCCTTCAATACGGTGGAGGATAACGGTCGCGAGATCGGTGTTATTGCGTCGGGCATTGCGTACCAGTACGCGAAGGAAGCCTTGGGCGATCGCGTCAACTACTGCAAGCTCGGTATTGTTTGGCCACTTTCCGAGAAGCTGCTTAAGAGCTTTGCCGCAACCTGCAAAACGGTATACGTCATTGAGGAGCTTGACCCCTTTGTAGAGGACGCGTGCCGCGCGATGGGTATTGACGTCAAGGGCAAGGAGCTCTTTACCTTGCTTGGCGAGTACACCCCCGCAATGATCAAAAAGGCGGTGCTGGGCGAGGAGCGCGCGCCCGCGATCGAGCCTGCCGAGGCTCTGCCCGCGCGCCCGCCCGTTATGTGTGCGGGATGCCCCCACAGAGGCACGTTCTACGTGCTCAAAAAGCTGGGGCTGACCGTTTCGGGCGACATCGGCTGCTACACCTTGGGTGCGGTTGCCCCCTTGGCATCGGTGGATACCACCATTTGTATGGGTGCGTCGGTCAGCGCGGCGCACGGCATGGCAAAGGTGCGCGGCAACGAGTTCGCGCACAAGCTGGTGTCCGTCATCGGTGACTCCACATTCATGCATTCGGGCATTACGGGACTTGCCGACATCGTTTACAACAAGGGTATCAGCACCGTCATCATCCTTGATAACTCCATCACGGGTATGACGGGACATCAGGAAAACCCCACCACGGGTAAGACTATTCGCGGTGAGGCGACCCGTCAGGTCGATCTCATCAAGCTCTGCCAGGGACTTGGCATCGAGCGCGTGACGGTGGCGGACCCGTTTGACGTGAAGAATTTTGAAAAGGTCGTCAAGACCGAGGTCGAGACCGACGAGCCGTCGGTCATCATCGCACAGCGTCCCTGCGCGCTGCTCAAGAGTGTGAAGTACACGGGGCATTGCGTGATCACCGAAAAGTGCCGCAAGTGCAAGCTTTGCATGAAGCTCGGCTGTCCCGCGATCAGCTTGGACGCATCCACGGGTGCCGTTCGAATCGACACCACGCAGTGCAACGGATGCGGCCTTTGCACGGGCGTTTGCCCCTTTGGAGCAATTGAAAAGGAGGAGAATTGACATGGCAACGACGAATATTATGATCGTTGGTGTGGGCGGGCAGGGAACTCTGCTTGCCAGCCGAATCCTTGGCAACGCCGTGATCCGACAGGGCTATGACGTCAAGGTCTCCGAGGTGCACGGCATGAGCCAGCGCGGAGGTAGCGTTGTGACCTACGTTAAGTACGGTGACGCGGTGCATTCTCCCATCATCGACAAGGGAGAGGCGGATATCATTCTCGCATTTGAGCTGCTGGAGGCCTATCGCGCGCTGCCGTGGCTGAAAAAGGATGGCAAAATGATCGTCAATGATCAAAAGATCAACCCCATGCCCGTTATTACGGGCGCGGCGGCATATCCCGCCGATATCGTAAAGAAGCTTTCGGACGCGGTGTCCTTGACCGCCGTGGACGCGCTGGCGCTTGCTGCCGAGGCGGGGAACATCAAGGCGGTCAACGTGGTGCTCATCGGCGTGATGGCGAAAAATACGGTGATCCCTTACGAGGAATGGGTGGAGACCATCAAAGCCACCGTTCCCGCAAAATTCCTCGACGTCAACCTCAAGGCATTTGACCTTGGCTATAATCTGTAAATCCTAAACAACAAAGAAGGTGTAAAAAATGAGTTATCTCAACCCCGAAATGGAATGTATGCCCCGCGAGGAGCTGCGCAAACTACAGAATGAGCGTCTGTGCGAAACCGTGCGCCGTTCTTATGAAAACGTGGAGTGCTTTCGCAAAAGAATGGACGAAAAGGGTCTGACACCTGACGACATTAAGGGCGTCGAGGATCTGCATCGCCTGCCGTTCTCCTATAAAAAGGACTTGCGCGATTATTACCCTTACGGTCTGTTTGCCGTTCCGATGAAGGACGTTGTGCGCGTGCACGCGTCGTCGGGCACGACGGGTAAGAGAATCGTCGTCGGTTACACGCAAAACGACATTGATATGTGGGACGAATGCGTGGCAAGAATGCTGGTCGGCGTTGGCGTGACGAAGGATGACTTCGTACAGATTTCCTTTGGCTACGGACTTTTTACGGGTGGATTGGGGCTTCATGGCGGAGCGTCGAAAATCGGTGCAACCGTCATTCCGATCTCCTCGGGTAACACCGCAAACCAGATCCAGACCATGATCGACTTTGGAGCAACCGTGCTCTGCTGCACCCCCTCGTACGCGATGTACCTTGCCGAGGAGATCGAGCGTCTTGGCGTGAAGGATCAGCTCAAGCTGCGCGTCGGCGTGTTTGGCGCGGAGCCTTGGTCGGAAAATATGCGCGCGCAGATCGAGGAGAAGCTCGGCATCAAGGCCTACGACATTTACGGACTTTCCGAGGTGTTAGGTCCCGGCGTTTCCTGCGAATGCCCCGAGCAGGCAGGCATGCACGTGTGGGAGGATCACTTCCTGGTGGAAACCATCGACCCCGAAACGGGTGACGTTCTTCCCGCGGGTACGCCCGGTGAATTGGTGTTCACCTCGATCACCAAGGAGGCGTTCCCCGTGATCCGTTATCGCACGCGTGACATCTGCACGCTGGTTGCGGAGCCCTGCAAGTGCGGACGTACGCACATCCGCATGGGCAAGCCCAACGGACGTACCGATGATATGCTGATCATCCGCGGCGTCAACGTGTTCCCGTCTCAGATCGAGGAGGTTCTTCTCAAGGTCAGCGGAAACCAGATCACGCCCAACTATCAGATTATCGTTGACCGTGTTAACAACGTCGACACCTTTGATATCAACGTTGAGATGAGCGAGGCGTTTTTCTCGGATAACGTCAAGGCGATCGAGAATCTTGAAAAGACCATTACGGGACAGCTACGCGACATGCTCGGCATCAGCGCGAAGGTTCACCTTGTCAACCCTAAGTCTATCGTGCGCAGCGAGGGCAAGGCAAAGCGCGTGATCGACAACCGTGTCGGAAAGATTTAAAGGAGGACGTATCATGATTATCAAGCAGTTATCCGTTTTCTTGGAAAATAAAAAGGGCCGCATCTGTGCGGCGGCAGACGTTCTGGCAAAGAACGATATCAATATCCGTGCGCTTTCTCTCGCGGACACCTCGGAGTTCGGCATCCTTCGTCTGATCGTGGATAAGCCCGAGGAGGGCAAAAAGGTGCTCAACGATGAAGGCATCGTTGTGCGCGTGACCGACGTGCTCTCGCTTACCATGGACGATACCCCCGGTGGCACGCTCGGCGTGTTGCGCCTTTTGGCTGAGAGTGGCATCAGCGTGGAATATATGTACGCGTGCGTGGGTAAGGAATCCGGCAAGGCGTTCATGATCATTCAGGCTGAGGAGCTGGAAGCAGCGGAAGGAATCCTGCGTCGCAACGGTTTTTCACAGGCGGAAATTGACGGTATTTGATGCCGAAAACGCAACACGTGTTGCAAAAATGCGCTTTTTTGCGCAAAGGAGATCCCAATGAACGAGCAAATGAAAGAAGAACAAACGGCGCTCTCGGGGCAGAGCCCCGCGGTGTCCGTTGCGGAATTTGTACAGATCCTGCGCCTTGAAAACGTCAACGGCGCGGGGCGTCTGTTCGGCGGACACGTGCTTTCCTGGATGGACGAGGTCTCGGCGATCAGCGCGCGCAGATACGCGCACGGCTCCGTGACCACCGCGTGCATCGAGCAGGTGCGATTCTTAAAGCCTGCCTATCAAAACGAAAGCATGGTCGTGACGGGCCGCGTGGTCTACACGGGCAGAACCTCGATGGACGTTTACGTGACGGCGGAGGTCGAGCAATACAACGGTGAGCGCGATCTGATCGCGGACGGACACTTTATTCTGGTCGCCCTTGACGAGAAAGCGCGCCCGTGCCCTGTGCTGCCCCTAATCCCCGAAACCGAACGTGATCGGGCACTTTACGAGGAAGCAAAGGCGCGCCGCAAAAAGTAATCCGCATCAAGCAAACAAAAAACAGCCCCATGCGACGAGAAACGTCGTATGGGGCTTGCTTTTACTCAAATATTAGAATAAGAATTAGTTCTATTCTAAAATATTTCTTTTAAAGTGGGAAAAACAGTCATTTTTGTAGCTTTTTGAGGTATTCCGAACGGTGCTCCTCTGCGGCGGTTGCGCGCAGGGGCTTTCCCGAAGTGCTTCGGGGCAGGGGCGTACTGCGAATGAGATACCCCTTGATGCGCATGTGCGGTGGCAGATGCGTGTTGGCGCGGGAGAGCGCGCGGCGGATCTCCAGATCAATCTGCGCGCGCGGCGGATTGCTTCCGTAACGCGATTCGAGGTATTCGCTGTCGGGGCAGATCAGGGCAACGAGGTCGTAATCGTTCTTTTTGGTGTTGAGATATCCCACCGCCAAGGCTTCCCTGATACACGGGAAGTCCGCGAGCGCGGCCTCAAGCGCCTCGGGAGCGATGCTTTTGCCGCCCGCGGTTACGATCGTGTTGCGGCGGCTGCCCGTCAGATACAAAAAGCCGTCGTCGTCGAGATATCCGGTGTCGCCTGTGTAAAACCAACCGTCGCGCAGGAATTTTTGCGTCAGTGCGGGGGATTTGTAGTAGCCGGACGTAACGCTTTCCGATTTACAGCGGATCATACCCGAGCCATCCTCGTGCATGTCGTAAATGTCGAGGAGCGCGTCGGGGAGGGCAACTCCCAAGGAGTCGTCCTTGTAGCCGTCATCGCCGTTCAAGGCCGCTATGGGCGCGCATTCGCTGACCGTGTAGCATTGATACGCGCGAATGCCCATGGCGCGGAGCTGCGAGAGCACGTACGGGTCGCAGGGAGCGCCCCCCGAGAGAAGCAGACGAAGTCTGCCCCCAAGCATCTCGTGAAAGGGAGCAAGCGCGCGCCGACGCGCGACGTCACGCAAGCGCTGACCGGGCAAGGAATTGACCGTTTTGAGGGTACGTGTAAGCGTTTTCGCGTGTTTGCTTTGCGTGATTGCGTCCTGCATGCGGGTGTAAAGCGTTTGCAGAATGGGAGGGACGCAGACCATGACAGAGGGCTCTAATTCGCGCATGCTGCGCGAGAGCGCACGCAGACCGTCCCCAAACGCCACCGCGGCACCGCACCAAAGCGGCAGGAGATAGGAGCAGGTCCATTCCAGCACGTGGTGCATGGGAAGGACAGATAGAAAGATGTCGTCCTCGTCGATGCGGAGCATGCGAGAGATCTGCGCGATGCTGAAGCAGACGTTGCGGTGCGAGAGCATGATGAGCGCGGGCGAATCGGACGCAATGGCGGGATTATGAACCAGCGCACACAAGGCGTCGGGCTCCGGCTCGGCATCAAGATAGCCGTGCTCTCCCGCGCGCATGAGGCGATAGCCCTCGCTGATCAGCGAGGGGAGCTCGTCAAAGGAGATCCGCGTGAGCGTGCGCGGCAGACGCTCCAGCGCATCGGCACACGTGGGGGAATAGAGAATGGCCACGGCATCGGATGCCGACGCAATGGCGGCAAGCTCCTCTTCGCCAAGGGCTTTGTCAACGGGAACGGCAACACCGCCGCACGCCAGCGCCATAAAGGAGAGTGCCCACGCGTAGCCGTTTTCGCCCATTAAAAGCACGTGGCGGCCCAAAAGCCCGCGCGCGCAAAGGGTTGTTCCAAGAGCGTCCGTGTCGCGCGCAAACTTTTGAAAGGTATAGCCAAGACGGGTGTCGCCCGTGAGGGCACGAATGAAGATCCGCGCGCCGTGTCGGCTTGCGGCGCAGGTATAAAGTGCTTTGAGGTGTCCGATGCGTTCGGTTGAATAATGGTATTCGGTTTTCATCAATCAAACCACCTTTCGGGGAAAAACGCCCCACTAATAGCCTATTCGCGCGGGGGCGTCAATATGTCGGGCTCAGCTGCGATCAATGGTGACGACCGTGAAATAAGAGGGGTCAATGCGGCTGATGCGATCCGCGACCTCCCGACGGAGCTCCTCGTCGGAGCGCTTCAGCTCAAAGGGAGCGTTGATATCAAAAATCAAATTGGTGTGCGTTTTACCGGTCACAAAGCGGAAATCGTGGATCTGCAAAGAGGGGTCGATCGCGTGTACGACCTCGCGTACCGTCTCGCGCATGGCATTGACCTGTTCATCGTCGGTGACGATCGGATCCATGTGGATGGTCGCCTCGATCCCGCACTCGCGGCGCAGCTCCTGCTCGATGGTGTCGATCATATCGTGCGTTTCAAAAATATCGACCTTGCCGTCCACCTCGATATGGAGCGCGGCGATGACGCGACCGGGGCCGTAGTTGTGCACGGTCATGTCGTGAATGCCGAGCGCCTGCGGGTATTTTGCCACCGTGTCGGTGATCTGCTTGACGATCTCGTGCGAGGGGGCTTCACCGAGAAGCGAATTTTTGGCCTCGTTGAGGATCCGCGCGCCCGCGACAAGGATCAGGATCGCCACGACGACTCCCATGTAGGCGTCGAGATTGAAGGAAAGCTTGGGAAAAAAGAGCAGAATCAGCGTTGTGATGAGGATCGCGCCCGTCGAAAGAGCGTCGGACAGGCTGTCGGTGGCGGTTGCACGCATGACCGCGGAGTCGATACGCTTGCCAATCTTGCGGTTGAACAGTCCCAGCCAAAGCTTGACAAGGATAGAGCCCAAGAGGACGTAGACTGCGATCCAGCTGCGCTCGGGCAGGACT
The DNA here is from genome assembly GCA_045661185.1 of Eubacteriales bacterium. Lineage (GTDB taxonomy): Bacteria > Bacillota > Clostridia > Oscillospirales > CAG-272 > UMGS1865. Next base: position 10,549 of record JAZRFD010000076.1, read on the forward strand.
GGATCAATGATCTTTGCGATGGATTCGCGGATCAGCTCAAAGCCGATAAAGAGAACCAGGAGCGAGACGATCAGCGACGCCACGTACTCAATGCGTCCATGCCCAAAGGGGTGCTCGCGGTCGGCGGGCTTTGCCGCCATGCGGAAGGAGATGAGGGAAATGATCTGCGAGCCCGCGTCGGAGAGGTTGTTGATGGCATCACCCACGATGGAGATCGCGCCAAAAAGGAGACCTACGGTGAATTTGGCCGCGAACAGCAGGAGATTGAGGATGATGCCCGTGACGCTGACCATGGTGCCGTAGGCCGCGCGGACACGCGGATCGGTGGTGCAGCGGTTATTTTTGACGAAGATGCGGGATAAAAGCTCTGTCATGGTGTTGCTTCCTTTTGTTGATTTTCTTGCGTTGTCATATCGTTGAGCCACACGCCCTTTTCCACAAGAACGATTCCAATGACCCACTTGACAAGCTCCGTCAAATGGCAGGCGAGGTAGATCTGCGCGGTGGAAAGAGGGGTTAGATGGGTTAAGATCAGGACGGTTGGGATATTGATGCACCAGACGTAGGCGCAGTCAAAGAAAAAGGTCAGGATCGTTTTGCCGCCCGAACGGAGCGTAAAATAAGAGGAATTGAGGATTGCGTGAAAGGGCGCGAAGGCGGCAATGACCAGAGTCAGCCGTGTGGCCATGCTGCGCACCTCGTCCGTGGTGTTATAGATCATGGGGAAGAAGGGGGCGGAAAGGGCAATCAAGGCACCTGCCGCAAGGCCCATGAGTCCCGAAAAAGCGATCATTTTGCGCGCATCGGAGAGGGCAAGCTCCTTTTCCCCCGCGCCAAGACGGTGCCCGATGAGGATGGAGATGGCCGTTCCGATCGAAAGATAGATCACCGAGAAGGTGTTAAAGACGGTCGTGGTGATGTTCATCGCGGAGACCGCGGCAATACCGCGCAGGGAATAGCATTGCAGGAGCATGGCTTGCCCCGCCGCCCAAAGCGCCTCGTTTAGGAGCAGGGGTGTTCCCGTGACCGTAATTTTACGCACAAGCGCGCGCGGCACGCGAAAAGACGCATACACGCCCTTGATAAACTCGCACCTTTGGGGGTGCGTGTGCGCCCAAAGCACAACGATGATGCACTCGACAAAGCGCGAGATGACCGTGGCAAGTGCCGCGCCCTCAACGCCCATTGCGGGGAAGCCGAGCGCGCCGAAGATCAGGAGATAATTGAGCACAAGGTTGACAAACACGCCAATGAGTCCCGCTGTCATAGGGGGAACCGTATGCCCGATCTCGCGCAGGGTGCTGGCGTAGATCTGCGTCAGCGTGTAGGGGGCCAGCCCCAGAAGCGAGATCGCAAGATATTCGCGTGCGTAACGAAACGTGGCGTCAATGTCGCCCGTTTCACCGCCCTCGTGCAGATACAGTCGGATCAAGGGGTCTCCCGCCAATAAAAAGAGCAAAAGAGCCCCCGCGCAAAGCGCGACCGACACCAAAAATTTAAAGCGAAAGGTGTGGCGCACGCCCTCGTGGTCGCGCTTGCCGAAAAATTGCGCGCTGAAAAGACCGACTCCCGAAAGAGCGCCGAAAATGCACAGATTAAAAACGAAAATGAGCTGATTGACGATCGAAACGCCCGACATCTGCTCGGTTCCGATCCTGCCGACCATGACGTTGTCAAGGAGGCTGATGAAGTTGGTGATCCCGTTTTGTACCACAATCGGGATCGCAACGGCAAGGAGCGTTTTATAAAACGCTCCCGTGCCGACGTACCGTTTGATCAAAGACATAACCGATCCTTTTTGGAGGGATTATCCCCAGTATTTTCTGTCAAGGCTGCGGAGCTGTATCGCCTCGGCAACGTGCGGCGCGCGGATCAGCTCGCTTCTGTCGAGATCCGCGATCGTGCGCGCCACGCGCAAAATGCGGTCGTAGCCGCGGGCGCTGAGCCCCATGCGGTCGTATGCCGCCTTGAGAAGCATCGATGCCTCGGCATCAAGCTTGCAGTATTCGTGAATGCCCGCCGCGTCCAATTGCGCGTTGCAGAACACCGTGTCGCTGTTTTTCATGCGCTTGCGCGCAAATTCCCGCGCCGCGCTGACACGCTCGCGAATCACCTCGGAGCGTTCCGCGCTCGCGTCGGGCGCGGAGATCTCGTCATAGGAGAGCGAGGGAAGCTCGATCTGAATGTCCATGCGGTCGAGCATAGGACCGCTGATGCGGGAGATGTAACGCTTAACGTCCGCGGGCTTGCAGGTGCATTTCTTGGTCGGGTGACCAAAGTAGCCGCAGCGGCAGGGGTTCATCGCGCCCACGAGCATAAAGGAGCAGGGGAAGGTCACGCGGCCGTTGGCGCGCGTAATGGTGACCTTGCGATCCTCGAGCGGCTGACGGAGCGCATCCGTGACCTGCTTGGGAAACTCGGGGAGCTCGTCGAGAAAGAGCACACCGTTATCGGCCAAGGACACCTCGCCGGGAAGCGGATTGACACCGCCGCCAACCAAGCTGACGGGGCTCATGGTGTGGTGCGGCGCGCGAAAGGGGCGCACCGACAAAAGGGAGATTCCATCGGGCAAAACGCCAGCGACGGAATGGATCTTTGTGCTTTCAATTGCTTCGGCAAAGGTCAAGGGAGGCAGGATCGAGGGGAGACGCTTGGCAAGCATGGATTTGCCCGTGCCGGGAGGGCCGATGAGCAGAATATTGTGGCCGCCGGCCGCGGCGATCTCCATAGCGCGCTTTGCAAGCACCTGACCGCGCACGTCGATAAAATCGGCGGTGTAGTGGTTGGCGGCATCGGTAAACGCCTGACGGTTGCACCTTACGGGCGTGAGAAGCTCCTCACCGTTGAGGTGCTTGACAAGCGCCCGCATGTTGGGAACGGCATAGACCGTGATCCCCTCGACCGCCGCCGCTTCAACGGCATTGGAAACGGGGGCGTAAAACTCGGTAAAGCCGTGCTCCTTTGCGGCAACACACATACAAAGGATTCCGCGCACGCCGCGCAATTCGCCCGAAAGAGACAGCTCCCCCACGATGCATTTGCCCGACAGATCCACGTCGCGGCGGATCGTGCCGCCACTGTGGAAGATCGCGGTAAGGATCGCGGCGTCAAAGGCCGAGCCTTCCTTTTTGCGGTCGGCGGGGGCTAAGTTGACCGTAATGCGCGCGTAGGGGAAGGGGAAGCCACTGTTATAGCAGGCGGTGCGCACGCGTTCCTTGGCCTCTTTTACGGCAAGGTCGGGCAGTCCCACCAGCTCAAACCCCTCTAAATTGTTCTTTTGATTGCACTCGACCGTAACGGGAAAGCCTTCGATTCCCGACAGCCCTGCGCTGTACGTCGCGGAAAGCATAGATTCGTCCTCCTTTGTGGGCATACTACTATTATACAACAATTGGGATATTTTGTCAATCGTGCGCGGCGTATTTTCGACTTTTCCCGCCCCAATAGTAGCGTTTGCGGAAAAAGCGAAAAATATTTACAAAGAATGGGGGAAAATCTATTGACTTTCGGGGCGTTTTCTTGTATAATTTTATATATACGAAGTTTTTTTCGGAGGTTTGCTATGAAAAGATTGGTTGCATTGCTTCTTTGCGTGCTCATGATCGCGATGCTCGCGGCATGCTCTAAAAAAGAGGAGAAAAACACCGGCGACGGGGATGATGAAAAAATTATTACCGAGGTTACGGTGAACGGTGATACCTTTAAGTTCTCCGAGGTAGATGGAGACAGCGTTCGCATCACCGGCTTTGATACCGCAAACGATGTCGCGCACGAGGTTGCGATTCCCGCATATCTCGACGGCAAGCTCGTTGTGGAGATCTCCGAGGAAGCGTTCGGCCGCAAGTCCTCGATCAGCAAGCTCGTGTTCCCGACCGAGGCGGATTTCCTCGCGGGTAACGCTGATTTTGTAATGGCAGACTACGCGCTTAAGATCGAAAAGGCTGCGTTCCGCGGCTGTGATAACCTGACCGAGTTGACCATTCCCGCATACGTTAAGGAGATTGGCGAGCTGGCATTCTACGAGTGCTCGCTTTTGCGCTCCGTAACCTTTGAGGATGGCGGAAAGCTTGCCGAGATCAAAAAAGCAACCTTTGCTTGCTGCCCCGCATTGGAAAGCGTAGCGGTTTCCGGTAACGTCAAGGTGATCGGCCAGGCGGCATTCTTTGAGTGCAAGAAGCTGGAAAACGTGACCTTGGCAGACGGTGTTGTTGAATTGGGAGCACAGTCCTTCCAGGGCTGTGAAAAGCTCGCGTCCGTCAACCTGCCCGCAACCGTTACCATGATCGGCAACCTTGCGCTGGCAGATTGCGATGCGCTGACCGCAGTTAACTACAACGGTACCTCTGAGCAGGTCCTGAATTACATCGACGAATTGAATCTGCCGCAGTAATGCGGGGGAGGATGCGTACGAGGGGGACTTTTTGTAAAAAGTCCCCCTCGCGCTCCCTTCAAAAACTTTCACCTACGTGGATATAAATTTCCCAAAAGAGGGCGCACCACATCGTGCGCCCTTTTTATATGAAAACAAACCGGCTACAGGGGAGGGGCGACCAATGATCGCCCATTGATTTGTATGCACCGCCTAACCTATAACGTGTCATCCTGAGCAAAGGCGCGGAGCGCCGACGTCGAAGTTTTGCGAAATGAGGAACGAATGGAGCAAAACCGAGGTGCGGAGCACCGAAGGGATCTCGTAAGGAATTACAATAGCTTTTCATATGGAAAGTAACATCCCTGTGACAAGTGATTGGTCATCGTTTATGGATTCCGCATCGGCACAAGTGCCTCGCGCTTTTGCTTGCTCGCGCCGCCATAGCGGCTTTGCTCGACCCGCAAAAGTTCGATTCCGCCTGCGGCTCCACTCAGGATGACACGTAGTGGGACGTATAGTGCGAACATAGTAAGCGGGCGATCAATGATCGCCCCTAC
>JAZRFD010000077.1:0-1882 GCA_045661185.1 Eubacteriales bacterium
CACTGGTACCTTGACGTTTGAAGGCGAAGAAATCCCCTTCGGCACGTCTCTCCCGCTGTTCGGCAAGGACTTCTCGCTCGGGGTTGTTATGAATCTTGGTGTATATGCGGATGCCGATCTGATCTGCGTCCCCTCGCATGAGCCCGAGACGGTAGGCGCTTCTGCGCGGCGCGTGGACGAATGGTGCGCGGAATCCGCGCGGACGAGTGCGGCTTATATCGTATCCTATGCCGGCTTTGGCGAATCTACCACCGACAGCGTGTGCGGCGGGCAAAAGCTGATCGTCGCAAACGGCACGCTGCTTGGCAACGCGCGCCCCTTCTCGAACGAGGAGCTGTTGATTTGTGAGATCGACCCGTCCGCACTTGCTTGCAAGCCCACTCAACACGCGCCTCAAAGCGTCGCAAAGCGTTTGGCAATGCCGTCCGCTCCCATTGATCCGCACCCCTTCTTCCCCAGAGACCCCGATGCCCTTGCGCTTCATTGCGAGGAAATCCTGAACATTCAAGCGGCAGGACTTGCCGCGCGTGTGGAGCGCGCGTACGCGAAAAAGCTCGTGGTCGGTATTTCGGGCGGTCTGGATTCGACGCTAGCGCTGCTCGTGATGGTGCGCGCGATGGATTCCATCAATCGTCCCCGCACCGATATCATTGCGGTCACGATGCCCTGCTTCGGCACGACCGTTCGCACCAAAACGAACGCCACCGTGCTCTGCGAGGAGCTTGGCGTGGACTTCCGTTGCGTGGATATTTTCGATGCGGTCAGCCAACACTTCAAGGACATTGGACACGATCCTGCCGTGCGCGACGTGACCTATGAAAATTCGCAGGCGCGCGAGCGCACGCAGGTGCTGATGGATATTGCCAACGATTGCGGCGGCATGGTTGTGGGAACGGGAGATCTTTCCGAGCTGGCACTTGGCTGGGCGACCTACAACGGTGACCACATGTCGATGTACGGCGTGAATGCGGGGCTCCCCAAAACGCTGATCCGTCACGTTGTGGCACACTGTGCCGCTCAATACCGCACGAATGGGTTTGGCAAGATTGCCGACGCGCTGTTTGACATTCTCGCCACGCCCGTCTCCCCCGAGCTTCTCCCCGCCGACGCCGACGGCAAGATCGCGCAAAAAACAGAGGATCTGGTCGGCCCTTATGAGCTGCATGATTTCTATCTGTACTATATGCTCCGTTATGCGCCCACGCCCACGGATCTGTACCGCTGGGCAAAGGAAGCGCTTGGCGGCACGTACGACGACGAAACGCTGAAAAAATGGCTGAAGATCTTTTTGCGCCGTTTCTTCAATCAGCAATTCAAGCGCTCGTGCATGCCCGACGGCCCGCAGGTGTTCCCCATCAGCCTCTCTCCCAGAGGCGCGTGGGTCATGCCCTCTGACGCGTCGAGCGCGTTGTGGCTTTCGGAAGCAGATACGCTTTAACAAAAAAGGAGATGCAGACCTTGACGGTCTGCGTCTCCTTTTTTATGTAATCACTTTTCAAGACGGATCCACGCATAAGCACGCGTGTCGGCAAGGCGCACGGTCAAAGCACCGTCCTTCAGCGTCACCTTGGCATCAGCGTTCGAGGCGATCTGCACGGGTGCCTTCAAGCCGTCACCAACCTCCACGGTAAAGGTGTCACGGTCGGTCACCTCACGCAAAAGAACCAAGTGTAAGGCGTCGTCAGTTTCTGCCGCAAAGCCTGTGAGCGACGCGCCCGAGGGCTCCTCGCAAATGGGACGCACGTCCGCGCGGACAAGCTCGCCGCGCCATTTCTTCCACACAGCAACGATCGCGCGCAGGCGCTCTGCCTCTCTCTCGGGCAGGCGCTGCATCTCCATCCAGAACAGCGGATTGGAGACCATCACGCTTGCAAAAAGGTAG
>JAZRFD010000078.1:0-1522 GCA_045661185.1 Eubacteriales bacterium
TAATCGAATTGCCGATCTTTGCGAATACGCCGTTTCTCGCTCTCTTGCCGAGGAGTGCGACCGCGTCTATCTCTGCAACCGCTTGGCGGAGGAACTGCAGGTGACAGATCCCACGCCCGACCGCGCTCCCGACGCCGACGCACCCCTTGAAGAGATCCTTTGCGACCTTTGCGACTATGCCATCGCAAACAACATCATTCCCGACAGAGGCATTACGGGACGCGATCTGTTTGACACCAAGCTGATGGGGATTCTGACGCCGCGCCCGAGTGAGGTCAAGCGCGAGTTTGACCGCTTGTACGCGATCGCCCCCCAAAAGGCAACCGATTACTACTACCGCCTTGCGTGCGATTCCGACTATATTCGCACCTACCGCATCAAAAAGGACGTCAAATGGATCTACAATGGCAAATACGGTGACCTTGATATCACGATCAACCTCTCCAAGCCCGAAAAAGATCCCAAGGCGATTGCCGCGGCAAAAATACAGAAGCAGACGGGATATCCCAAGTGCGCACTTTGCCGTGAAAACGAGGGATATGCGGGTAGCATGACGCAGGCGGCAAGACAGTCGCACCGTCTCATTCCCGTGACCATCGCGGGAAAGGCGTGGTTCCTGCAATATTCGCCCTACGTCTATTACAACGAGCATTGCATTCTGCTGTCGGGCGAGCATACCCCCATGAAGATCGACCGCAACACGTTTGAAAAGCAAATGGATTTCGTAGGACAGTTCCCACACTATATGCTGGGCTCCAACGCGGATCTGCCCATTGTAGGCGGTTCGATCCTTACGCACGACCATATGCAGGGCGGCCGATACACCTTTGCGATGGAGCGCGCGGACATTGAAACCGAGTTTACCTTTAAGGGCTTTGAAAACGTCAAGGCGGGCATCGTCAAGTGGCCGATGTCGGTCATTCGTTTGCGCGCGGCCGATCCCAAGGCGCTGATCGAGCTTTCTGACCGCATTCTCACAGCTTGGCGCGCGTATTCGGATCCTGCGGCGGGCATTTATGCCGAAACCGACGGGGAGGCGCACAACACGGTCACGCCCATTGCGCGCCGCCGTGGCGCGGACTATGAGATCGACCTCGTTCTGCGCAACAATCTCTGCACCGAGGAGCATCCCTTAGGCGTATTCCATCCGCACGCTGACAAGCACAACATCAAAAAAGAGAACATAGGCCTTATTGAGGTCATGGGCTTGGCGGTGCTCCCGTCCCGACTCAAAACAGAAATGGCGGCACTTGCCGATGCGATCTTAGAGGGGCGGGATCCCGGCACCGACGAAACGCTTTCCAAGCATGCGGCATGGGTTGATGGCTTCCGAAAGAACTACACCTTTACCCCCGAAAACGTACACACGATCCTGCAAACCGAGATCGGCAGAACCTTTGAAGGGGTTCTTGAGGATGCCGGCGTTTACAAGTGCACGCCCGAGGGCCGCGCGGCGTTTGCGCGCTTTGTTGCAATCCTCTGAATTTCCGTGCTCTATCAGACCAAAAAAATCAAAAAAATA
>JAZRFD010000079.1:0-9011 GCA_045661185.1 Eubacteriales bacterium
CTCCATTCTTGATAAGCTCAAGGTCAAGGGCGCTGTGATTCTCGGCATTCTCGGCGCGACCGTCGTTGGCATTCCCTTTGGCGTTACCGATCTTTCCGTCTTGAAGGGCGACGTTCCCGGCATCTCCTGGAAGTTCTGGGAAAACATCGGCAACTTCTTTACGGGAGAGCATTCCGTGTTCGGTTCCTTCACCAACGTATTTACGGGTGACGGACTGAAGCCCGAGGGCGTTTCTATCTTCTCCGTCATCATGATCGTTATCACCATGTGCATGATCGACATGTTCGACACCATGGGCACCATCGTTGGCTGCTGCGGCGGTAATAGAGTGCTCTCCGACGAGAACAACAAGCCCCACAACTACGGCAAGATTATGCTGAGCGACTCCATCGCAACCTGCACGGGCGCGATGCTCGGTACTTCTACCGTTACCACCTTCGTTGAGTCGGGCGCGGGCGTGTCTGCGGGCGGCAGAACAGGCCTTACAGCGCTGACTACCGCGAGCCTGTTCTTTGCGGCGATCTTCGCAATGCCCGTGTTTGCGGTCATTCCCGGTGCGGCAACCGCAGCGGCGCTGATCTACGTCGGCGTATTGATGATGAAGGGTAACGTCAAGAGCATTGATTTTAGCAACGCGATCAATGCAACCTCCGCGTTCCTGACTATCATTGTTATGGTTCTGGCTTACTCCATCACCAAGGGTATCGGCGTTGGTATGATCGCTTACACGCTGATGTCTGTCGTCGCGTACCTGATCGAAGCAATCAAATATGCTATCACGAAGAAGAACAAGCCCACGTGGAACGTATCGGGCATTGCGATCGTCGTTACGGTTCTTTTCTGCGTCTACTTCTTCGTTCCCGCAACCCTGTTCTGATTTCAAATCCCCTTGGCGCGCAGCGCCAAGGGGATTTTTTGCACCATGCGCTCTCAACGGGTGAGACACGCGAAAAAACGGTGAAAAATTTCACAAAAACTATTGATAATTTTCCCAAGATGTGGTATCATATATTCGTATGGAATTTTTCAAATAAATTTGAAAGGATCAAAAAAATATGACTTACAACAAGAAATCAATTGAAGACGTTGAGATCAAAGCGGGCCAGTACGTGTTCGCGCGTTGCGACTTCAACGTTCCTATGAAGGACGGTGTTATTACCTCCGACAAGAGAATCATCGGCGCTCTTCCCACCATCAAGTACCTGATGGATAAGGGCGCGAAGGTCATCCTTTCCTCTCACATGGGCAAGCCTCATGCAATCTTCACCGAGGGCTTCAAGCTCGACAAGAAGGAGCAGAAGAAGGTTGACGCACTCCCCGAGGAGGAGAGAGCGGCAGTCACCGCAGAGCTCAAGGCAAAGGCGCTTGCAGAGGATCCCAAGAAGTTCACCCTGAAGCCCGTTGCTGATCGCCTCAACGAGGAGCTTGGCGGCAAGGTCGCATTTGCAACCGACATCATCGGTGAGGATGCAAAGGCAAAGATCGCGGCTATGGAAAACGGCACCTGCGTGCTGATCGAGAACGTTCGCTTTGACGCGCGCGAGACCAAGAATAACCCCGAGTTTGCAAAGGCTTTGGCTGACCTTGCAGGCAAGGACGGTCTGTTTGTAAACGACGCGTTCGGTACCGCACACCGCGCACATGCTTCCACCGCAGGTGTGGCAGATTATCTGCCCGCAGTTTGCGGCTACCTGATCCAGAAGGAGATCGGCGTGATGGGTAAGGCTCTGGCTGATCCCGCTCGTCCCTTCGTGGCGATCCTGGGCGGCGCAAAGGTTTCCGATAAGATCGGCGTGATCAAGAACCTGATCGAAAAGTGCGACACCCTCATCATCGGCGGCGGTATGGCTTACACCTTCTTCGCAGCAAAGGGCTATTCCGTTGGTACGTCCCTGTGCGAGACCGATAAGATCGACCTCGCGAAGGAAATGATGGAAAAGGCTGCCGCAAAGGGCGTTAAGTTCCTGCTCCCCATTGACAACAAGCTGGGCAAGGAATATGACGAGAACACCGAGAGCCAGTTTGTGGATTCCAATAAGATCCCGGACGGTTGGATGGGTCTTGACATCGGTCCCAAGACCTGCGAGCTGTTCGCAAACGCGATCAAGGGCGCGGGCACGGTCGTTTGGAACGGTCCTATGGGCGTTTCCGAGTGGAAGAACTTTGCAACCGGTACCGAGACCGTAGCGGCTGCAGTTGCTGAGTCCGGCGCGGTTTCTATCATCGGCGGCGGTGACTCCGCAGAGGCTGTTGAGCGTCTTGGCTTTGGCCCCAAGATGACTCACATCTCCACCGGTGGCGGTGCATCTCTCGAGTTCCTCGAGGGTCTGGAGCTGCCCGGCATCGCTTGCCTGCTCGACAAATAATTTTAAAATCAACGGGGAACGGTCAATCGCCGTTTCCCGTATCACTGAAAGGAATTGAAGATTATGAATCCCATGAAGAGAAGAACCGTGATCGCGGGCAACTGGAAGATGAACTTTACCCCCGCGGAAGCAATCGCTTTCATTAACGAGGTCAAGCCCCTCGTCGCAGGCAAGGATAACTGCGACGTGATCTTCTGCGCGCCCTACGTAACCATCGCGGCGGCACAGGAGGCTGCAAAGGGCTCCAATATCAAAATCGGTGCCGAGAACGTCCATTTTGCCGAGAAGGGAGCATACACGGGCGAGGTCTCCGCACAGATGCTCACCGCTTGCGGCGTTGAGTACGTCATCATCGGCCACTCCGAAAGACGTCAGTATTTCGGCGAAACCGACGAGACCGTCAACCTGCGCACCAAGGCGGCTCTCGCGGCAGGCATGAAGGTCATTCTGTGCCTTGGCGAAGTCAAGGACGAGCGCCTCAACGGCATTACCGACGAGGTCGTTTCCATGCAGACCAAGCTCGACCTGAAGGATATCACCGCCGAGCAGATGAAGAACGTTATCATCGCGTACGAGCCCGTTTGGGCAATCGGTACGGGTCTGACCGCGACCCCCGAGCAGGCAGAGGAGACCTGCGGCGTGATCCGTAAGGTTCTCACTTCCATGTACGGTGAGGACGTGGCTGAATCCGTAACCATTCAGTACGGCGGCTCCATGAACGAAAAGAACGCAGCCGAGCTCCTCGCAAAGCCCAACGTGGACGGCGGCCTCATTGGCGGCGCGTCTCTCGTTGCCGAAAAGTTCAAGGCAATCGTTGACGCGGCACAGTAAGTGATAGGTTTTGTGGGGGAAGGGATTTTTTTCAAAAAAGTCCCTTCCCCCACACCCCCATCTTCAAAAAACTTTCACCAAAAGGGGTATTGCTTACCCTCATTGGGAATCGCTTTCACGGCGGTTCCTTTTTTGTGCCTGCGTGGTGAAAGTCCATCGTGCGGTACAGACTCTGTTTCTGCGTCGCACGCCTATAGCTCGCTGCCGCTCGTTCGCCCCTACGTTGGAAGAATACTACAAAGAGTCCGCATCCAAGGTAGGTTTTGTCGTTGAAAGTATGGTCTTGCGTTAGCCTCCCTTGCGGAGGGAGGCAAATGTTCTCCCTGCGTAAAACAAACTTTTTGGAGCACTTGGGATGTGGGGCCCACGTGCTTGCGGAAGCGTTCTTTCCGTATACGTGCTAATCTTTCCCATACAGTAGAGTTTGTACTGCATCACGAAACCTTCACCACACACAAACAAAAGAGGGCGCACGATGTGGTGCACTCTTGATTGGGAAATCTATATCCATGTAGGTAAAAGCTTTTGAAAGAGGGGTGCGGGGAGAAAACTTTTTTCAAAAAGTTTTCTCCCCGCAAACACATCATTTAGCAAAGCTTATAAACCTCCCCCGTCTTAGCCGATGTGTAGATGCCTTCCGGAATACGCGTGACGCAGTAGGCCTGCTTGCCGTTGGCGATGCCGCCACAGCCGATGATGCCGACTTTGATCATAAATCTTCACTTTTTTGGTTTGCACACGGGTGCCGGGGTTCATGATAGCACATTTGTCGGCTTTTTCAAGTGGGAAAGGGAAAAAATCAGATCTTTCCCGCAAGCTGATCGCGCAAATTGGCAAGAATGCGCTTTTCAAGGCGCGAAATGTAGGATTGTGAGATGCCGAGCAGGTCGGCGACCTCCTTTTGCGTCAGCTCATCGCCCGAGCGCATCCCATAGCGCAATTCGATCAGCTCGCGCTCGCGCGGATCAAGCGACGCCACGGCGGAGCGCACCAAGGCGCGCTCCTCGCGCATCTCCAGCTCGTAAGAGACGCTGTCCTCGTCGCTGCCGAGAATATCCGAGAGGAGCAGCTCGTTGCCGTCCCAATCAACGTTGAGCGGCTCGTCAATGGACACCTCGCGCGACACGCTTCCGGTTTTGCGGATGTGCATGAGGATCTCGTTTTCGATGCAACGCGAGGCGTAGGTCGCAAGCTTGATGCTTTTGTCGGCACGAAAGGTATTGATCGCTTTGATCAGACCCACCGTGCCGATCGAGATCAGATCCTCCAGTCCCGTACCCGTGTTTTCAAAGCGCTTGGCGATGTAGACGACCAGACGCAGATTGTGCTCGACCAGAGTCGAGCGGCAGTCCTCGTCGTCAAGGCGCGCAATGCATTCTGCCTCCTCCTCGGGGGAGAGGGGCGTGGGCAGAACGTCGGGACCGTTGATGTAATAAAGCCCTCTTTTGGGGGCGAAAAATGCCGCGAAGCAGAGCCGCAGGCGGGTCAAGAGATTCATGATGTGCCTCCTTGCAATATGTAATTTTTATTCGAGCGGTACGATCGCGTCAAAGCCCGCGGCACTCTCGCCAAGCTCGGCGGGAGCGATCAGATAGTCGGCGGGAAGGTCATCCTTGCCGTCGATGAGCCGCAATGCGTCCGGGCTTAGCGCAGGGAGCAGGCGCTCTCCCGTAGCGGTCTTGGTGGGGATCAGACGGATCAAACGCGCGCACCTTGAGTCGCGCAGCCATTCGGCGGGGGTGTCCTTTTCAAGAGAGGCGCGCAAGGGTTGGGGCAGGGCCTCCAAAAGCTTTTGGCGTTCCACAACGATCACCCCCTTGCCGCTGATCGGGTCACGCAACAGGTTTCCCGAGTCCACAAGGGCCGAAAGCGTCAGCTCCCGATCTCCGAATACGGCACACACGGTCACGCTTTTCAGGCTTCCCGAGCGTCGCAAAAGGCGTCCGCCGCGCGCCGTTGCCAGTCCCGCCGCGGCGCTGAGCAGAACAAAGAGCCAGACCGATATTCCGTCGCCCTGCAAGGCCTCCAACGGAAGATTCAGACGGTTGAGCAGTGAATAAAGCGCGGTCATCACGCCGCCGAGGAGAACCGAGGTGAGAAACTGCACGGCGGTGCATTTGACAAGGTGTGAAAAACGGCCGCCTCTCTCGGCAAAGGTGATGGCGCACATCACAAAGGCAAGCGCGAGATCGGCAAGGAATCCAAGCACTCCGCCCGCCCCAAACAGGAGCGCGAGGAGAGCGTAAAGTGCTCCCGTGGCGGAGGCGACGATCGCGCGCCATCGCTTGACGGGGCGATGCAAAAGCCGAGCGGCCAGCATCAGGGAGAGCAAATTCATGCCCGTGTTGACTATCAAATACAGATCGGCGTAGACCTCACCTTGCATAGCGTGCTCCTTGTTCGTTCGTTGGCTTTATTATAGCGCGCTCGTTCCGATAATTTTGTCGCAATAATGAACTCTGAAAAATTTTTTTGCAACCCCTATACTTTTGTTTGCAAATATGGTATAATATGATGAGATCACAGCAAGGAGGCGGTTTTTGTGTCACACTTGACCAACTTTAAAAACGCGCTTGAGCAGAACGGCTACGACGCCGCCATTGTTTCGAGCAAGGAAAATCAGCGCTATCTGTCAGGCTTTGATTTTGACGACGGATTGATCCTCGTCACCCGCGGCGCGTCCTATTTGTTGACCGATTTTCGTTATGCCGAGGCGGCACACGAGAAGGCATCGCGCGAATTGGAGGTGCTGACACCGAAGGGCGGACATCTGATGGAGATCGTCGCGCTTCTCTCCGATAACGGCTGCCGCACGGTGGCAACCGAGGATCAGACGCTTTCCTGTGCCACTTACGCGCGTTATCAAAAAATATTGGATGCATACACGCTCTCGGGCGGTGCGTCGGCACTCTTTGACGAGCTGCGCCTTTACAAGGACGACGATGAGCTTGCCGCAATCGCGCGCGCGCAAAAGATCACGGACGACGCGTTTGCGCATATCGTGGGTTGGATCAAGCCCGAAATGACCGAGATCGAGGTCGCGCTGGAGCTGGAATATTTCATGCGCAAAAACGGCGCGGAGGGCTTGGCGTTTGAAACCATTGCGGTGTCGGGGACCAATTCCTCGCGCCCGCACGGTGTGCCGCGACATATGCGCTTGGAAAAGGGCTTTCTGACCATGGATTACGGCGCGCGTGTGGACGGCTACTGCTCGGATATGACGCGCACGGTCTGTCTAGGAAAAGCAGATGCGGAGATGAAAAAGCTTTATCAAACGGTGCTCACGGCACAAACGGCGGCGCTTGCCGCGGCGTGTGAGGGTGTGGGCTGCCGCGAGCTTGACCGCATTGCGCGCGATATCATAAACGGCGCGGGCTATGAGGGGTGCTTCGGGCATTCGTTCGGTCACGGCGTGGGACTGTTCGTCCATGAAAGCCCGCGGCTCTCAACGGGCGCGGATCCCGCTGACACGTTGAAGCGCGGTCACGTAGTGACCTTTGAGCCCGGGATCTATATTGCGGGTCGGTACGGCTGTCGCATTGAGGATATGGTGGCCGTGAAAAACGACGGAACGATCTTGAATTTTACACACAGCCCGAAGGAACTGATCGAGCTGCTTTAAGGAGGACTTATGGTTTACGCACTTGCGGCGGGCAACGCGGTCACAAGCCGCGTGTTTAAGTCGCTGGCAGTGGTTCTGACCCAAGCGGTGGGAAAGAACGAAGCGGCGGTTGCCGTGATCAATCTGGTGGCGGCCCTGCTTTGCATGGTCTTGCCGTATCTGCTCGGTAGCATCAACCCGTCTATTCTGATCTCGCGCCGCGTGTTTTACAGAGACATCCGCACCGAGGGCAGCTTTCACGCTGACCCTGCGAACATGCTGATGACGCACGGCAGAGGCATGTGGCTTCTCACGCTGGCGTGTGACCTGCTTAAGGCGGCGCTGGCGTCCCTTCTGGGGCTGGCTCTCTGGGGCTTTAACGGGCGCGCGCTGGCGGGATTCTTCGTGCTGTTTGGACATATGTTTCCCATTTTTCACCGCTTTGTCGGCGGAAAGGGAATTGCCGTTTGGTGCATGACGCTGCTGCTGCTTGACCCCATCACGTTCGCGGTTATTTCGGTTATTTTCGCCATCGGTGCGATCGGCACGCGTATGACCGCCTTTGGGGTGCTTCTGTCAGCGATCATGTATCCCCTGATTCTGCGGGCGTTCTATACAAACGCGGATCTCAGCGTTGCGATGGCGGTGATCACCACGGGCTTCTTGTTCTTTGCGTACCGTGCGAGCATCAAGCGGATCTTCTCGGCGCAGGAGGAAAAATTCAAGGTGTCCGACGTGTGGAACAAAATAAGAGGGAAATAATATGGCAGAACAACAAATGACGGGCGCATATGCCCGCATAGGAGAACTGATCGCGCGCGCGGCGGCAGGGGGGACCCTTAAAAAAGCGGTGCTCTCCAAGCCCGATGACCGCGCAAACGTCAAAACGACGCTGACCTTGCGCCGCGTGGGCAAGAGCACGATGGTGCAGGCCGAGACCCTGCGCGCCGACAACAAGGCGTTGCACGAAAATATTGAACCCGACAACGGTGCGCGTTTTTCAGCTCTGTCCGAAGGATACGCGCAGGTCAACCTCATTACAACGGTAGGGGAATGCGAGCTGCGCCGCTCCAAGGGCGGCAAGGTGACCCTGATCGGCGGCGACAAGCTCGCGCGCGCGTTGGAAGCATCCGACGCACCGCGCGCGACCGTGGTGGGCAACAATCGCGAAAAGGCGTACATCCTGCGCGGTGACGAGCCCTTTTTGAAGCTTTTGGACGTCAGCGACGAGCATGGACGCGTGCGTGACAAAAAGCAGTCCAAGTTCCGCCAGATCAACCGCTTTCTGGAGCTGATCCGAGACTGCCTTGACAGCCTTCCGCGTGAAGGGGAGCTGCGCATTTGCGACCTGTGCTGCGGAAAGAGCTATCTTTCCTTTGCGGCGTACCATTATTTTGCCAACGTGCTGGGGCGAGAGGTGCGCATGACGGGCGTGGATCTCAAGCCCGACGTGATCGCGTATTGCAACGACGTGGCGCAAAGGCTGCACTTTGATGGCTTGGAATTTTTGTGCGGAGACGTGAAAAAATACGAGGTCAACGAACCCGTCAACCTCGTCATTTCACTCCACGCCTGCGACGTAGCAACCGATTTTGTGCTTGACAAGGCGCTCGAATGGCGCGCGGACGTGATCCTGTCAACGCCCTGCTGCCACCACGAAATGAATCACACGATCAAGTGTGAGGCGCTTTCCTTTATCACCGAGCATTCGATGCTGCGACAGAAGCTGTGTGATGCGGCAACCGACGCTCTGCGGCTCAAGAGATTGGAGGCGCATGGCTATGCCGTATGTGCCTTGGAATTGATCGACCCCGAGGAAACACCGAAAAACATCATGCTGCGCGCCCTGAAGCGCAAGAATTTCGATCCCGCATCTGCCTCGGCACAGGCGGCGGAGCACGCCTACCGCGAGGCGAAGGCGTTTTTGATCGGTGATGCCGACGTGGCGTTTTAAAGGAGGACCTTATGGGCTTGTTTTCAAGAAAAAAAGCCCCCAACAGTAAAAAATACCGTTGGGAAATGGCAAAGCAGATGAGCAACCATCATATTCGCTACGTCACCGAAAAGAGGGGCGAGGTGGATGAGGTGATCGGGCGGAACGGCGGCCTGAACATCCGCGACGATGAGCTTTTGGTGTTTGCCTCGTCCGACGTGATCCTGCGCTGCAAGATCGAGCAGATGCAGGCGTGGGAGCTGCTCTCCAAGGACGGCGT
>JAZRFD010000080.1:0-19848 GCA_045661185.1 Eubacteriales bacterium
ATGATCAGCGCCGCTACCGACAACACGATTTTTTGTGTTTTAGACATATTCTTTTTCCTTTCTTTATTCGACACTGCTACAGAAAAAAGAAAAATGCGCAGCAGAGTGCTACGCAACAAAACGAACGGTATCCCGTTTGAATCATTGATAGTTCTCCACAACCGTGACAGTGAATACGGTATTTCCGCATCCCCCAGCGCATGCCGACGGAAAAATCGGCAAGGCTTCGGCAAAGGCTCCTTTTGTGCGTCCCTTTTCCGGGATCCTCTCGCACGACTCATAGCCCTCGCGCCTCTATCCTTTGATCTACGCATGTATCTTTAATAAGATGTAACCAGTATACCATGCTTTTCGACATTTGTCAACGGGTAATTCAAATTTATTCCATATTTTTAATATTGACAACCCACCCGAAATATGGTACAATATGACAGTGAGGTGGTGACATGATGGCAGACAAGAAACATACCGCTACGAGCTGTGACGATTGCGTGTTTTACGATTATGACGAGGATTGGGACACCTATACCTGCCAGATGAATCTGGATGAAGATGAAATGGTGCGCTTTTTGACGCAAAAGCATCAGGCCTGCCCTTACTACCGTTATTACGACGAATACAAAAGTGTTCAAAAGCAGAACTGAAAGGGGCTGTCTCAAATGCGATAAAAAGCATTAGAGGCAGCTCCTTTTTGTGGGGCAGAAAAAGATTATGAGTAACAAAAAGAAAACCTCAAAAAGAGGCAAAAAAGAGTGTTAACCTTTCTCCATGCCCGAACATACGTGTTCCATAACTCCGTGTAGTCCAATTCCTCGCAGATCTCGGCTACCTGAATTCAAATTCCTAAATCCAACGGTAAAAACACTTGATTTCTGTCTCTCGTTGTTGTATAATTACCTCGCTTTCTTGTGGTTTTTTGTAGCAATTAAATTATACAACAAAGCAAGCGGATGCTCAATACCTTTCGGTAATGAGCATCCGCTTTTTTCTTTTCTTGGGTTATCTTAGTGAGACAGCCCTTTTTTAATAAAACAATTCGATGTGCCGCTTGATGTACGCCATAATTCTACCGCGGATGTATTTTTGGTTGCCGATCACGAAATTGCGGATCTTTGAGGGCTCCTCGCGGTAATTCTGCATGATAAAGCGGAAGGCCTTGATCATATCCGTCTCCCCCGCTTGCGCGAGCGCCTTGCTGATCGAATTGACAGTCTCGGGCGTGGATTTGATCAAAAGATCCCAATAATCTTCAACGTTCTTATCCGCCAGATCGTACAGCATCTTGTAAGCGATCAGGGGGCGGTACACCTTGCGATAGCCAAGCTTGAGCTCGTTTTCCAAAACGTCCTGCGTCCAAAGCTCCTCCACCGACTCGCTGACCGTGGTTAAAAGGAAGGTCAAGCGCTCGTTTGCCATTTTGAAGGTCAGGTCGTCAACGTCGACGTTCTTCTTTTTCTGGCGGTCAAACAGGAAAAAGTTCGGCTCGGTGTCGCGGCAGAGCCACAGATAAAAGAAGATCAGCGCCGCCAGCACGATCATCAGGCAGGCAATGATGGCGCCCATGACCTTTTTATAGGTTGCATCCGCAAGACGCACGGGAAATGCGAGAATCAGCAACGCGCCGATCAAGCAAAGGACGGCAACGATCGCCATAATAATCGGTAATTTTTTCTTCAGAAAAGAACTCATCTGACAACTTCCTTTCGTGGATATCTCTAAATTATATTATAGCATATGAAACCTGTCATTTCAAGACATTTTTTCACTTTTTTCAAAAGCTTTTTTGTAATGCCGCGACAGTTCTCTCTTGCTCAAAGCGGGAAAACCGCAGATCCAAGGCCGTCAAAAAGCGCAACCGCCCTGCGGGGTAGCAGGATGCTGCCTTTTTGATCGCGGTGACCAACGCGTCTTCGGTCAGGCAGTCGCTCGATCGCAAGCACCAATTCATGCATACGCCGCGCGCCTCGGATTGAAACGTCAGAATTTCGAGCACCGACACACCGTCAGCGCTCCAATTGATTATTGGCAGACCAACGCTTTTTTGAGCGTATCGCAATAGCGCAATCACCGACTGCGGTTGGCAGTTCACCTCCAGCAAAAGCTCCATGGAAAGCGCCCTGCACACCTCGCACAGCTCTCTGAAAAGCTGACAGATCAAAAGCTCGTCTCCCGCGCTTGACGGCTTTTTCAAGGCCTGCTCCACGTGGTACAGATCCGGCCGTGCAAACGTAAAGGCACGCCCCAGCGTTATGCGCGCGGCGCGCGCGCCCTCTTGATGAAAGCTCTTCACCGTCGTATGAATCCAATCCCGCCACTCGGAATACGTCCGCGCGTCGGCCTTTAAAAACAGATCGGCGTCGAGCATCGGCAACAGAGAGGACGGCAACGCATCGACATCAAGCGTGGACATCAGGCAGGAAATGGGCTCGGCAGGCAGAAAATCGGTCGGCTTGCAAGCCTTTTGCAAGAGCTCGTCCGCGATTCTTTGCCACAGCTGCTCGCATGTGTCGAGAGAAGGCATGGGGAGCAATGGAAAATAGGTTTTCAGGAAGGATTTCAGGTAAAGCTGCATCGGGTGTCCATCCAAAAGTGAAAATGCCTTACAAAGCGCCACAAAGCGCTCGTAATCCGATGCGCGCTCGTCGATCTCGCGCTCGGGAATCCCACACAAGCGCAAAAGACACTCCCATTCGTCCGACCACAAAAGCTCCGTAGCATTGCTCACAGATCGCAAGCGCAAAAAGCGCATCGGAAGCCTTCCGTAATCCGCGCAAAACAGTTCTCCGTTCATCCTCTTCCCTCCTTCCCAATACTTTCTTTTATTGTATCATAAAAAACAAGAAAGGTCAATCACATCCGCGGAAAATTGCTGAAAATTGCAAATTTTTTGTATACGGTATAGACGAAACCGTTTTTTTATGGTATACTGTATGTAATGTTATCGGAAAGGATTTCAATCGAATGAATTTCAATGAATTCAGCCTGATCTATCCGAGCGAGGACATGCGCCGCCGCCACGACAGCGGTGAATGCGTTCCGGATATTGATCTGTTTACCTTACAGGAGCTTGGATTGCTCGAAATCTTCAGCCTTAAAAACCGCGATCTCTCCGAGTTCTTCACCACCGAGCCCGAGGTCATGCGCTATCGCATGGCAACCTTTGATGATATGCTGCGTTGCGAAACGCTTGCCAATATGCTCAACCGTCTGGTGCCGATTTTGAACGATATTATGGAGCTGCGTCGATTGGAAGCGGATAACGGTGACACCGACGATTATCTTTCCAGCATCACCGAGATCGAGCTTTACGTTTCCAGCGTCAAGGTTCTGCACGAGGGCTTGACCGAGGTCAAAAACGAGCTTCGTAGCCCTGCCTTCACGGCGCTGACCGAGCTTGTGACAACCTTGGCGGAAAGCGACTATTATCGCGAGTTGAATGAAAAACTGAACGAGCTGACGCAACGCGTGCGCGAGATCAAAAGTGTGACGGTTGGCGTAAACCTTGATGCGCAGCTTCGCCCCTCCTCCGCGGGCGTTTTGTCGATCAACGCCGAGTCCTTCAAATCCGGCGACGTGCTGGATAAGATCCTGCGACTCAATTTCAAAAACGACAACTACACCTGCATTGCAAATCTTGTTCCCTTTGGAAAGAAGCAATCTGAAAACCAAAAGATGGCACTTTCCTTGGCGTTCAACAGCGCAATCAACGACGTCTATCGCTCGTCTCTGCGATCCTGGAAAAAGATCGTACAGACCTACGTACTGGAAAACACGGAATTTTTGCTCAATCTCATGCCCGAATTTGAGTTTTTGGTGCGCGGCACGGAGATGCTTCGTGCGCTCCGCAAAAAGGGCTGCACGCTGACGATCCCTGATATCCGCCCCATGGAGGAACGCGCGTTCTCCGCGATTGATCTTTACAACCCCTGTGTGGCGCTCAAGATCGAGGATGAGATCGTTGCCAATGATATGGTCTTTGACGAAAACGCCACGATCTACGTTCTCTCGGGTCCCAACCGTGGCGGTAAATCGGTTATTACGTGTGCGGTAGGATTGGCACAGGTCATGCTTCAGCTTGGCATGTACGTACCCGCAAAAAGCGCGATCATCTCCCCCGTGGACGGTATCTACACCCACTTCCCGACCGGAGCCGACGATACGATCGACAAGGGTCGACTTGGCGAGGAGTGCGCGCGCCTGAGCGAGATCCTTGATTGCATTACCGATTGCAGTCTCGTGCTTCTTGACGAATCTCTTTCCTCGACGGGCAGCTATGAGGCCTCTTACATCGCCGCCGAGGTTCTTGGGGGCCTTGCACACGTAGGATGCCGCTGCTTGTTCTCTACGCACCTGCACGAGCTTGCCGCTGAGATCGACAACCTCAATCGCCGTTCCCTTGAATCGGGGGGCGTAGCGATTGATACGTTGGTGGCGGGCATGAAGGGCGAGGGCAAGCGATCCTTTAAGATCACTCGTGCAAAGCCCGACGGAAAAAGCTATGCCCGCGATATCGCGCAAAGCTACGGACTGACCTATGAAAGCATTCTGGAACGCTTTAAACAATAAATAAAAAAGAGCCGATATGGAATTCCATATCGGCTCTTTTTTTATAGGCTTTTAATTTTTCTTTGCAATGGATCTAAGGGTGGAGGCAAAGAGCAGCAGCGTCGCGCCTGCGAGCATTGCCGCGCACGTATCCAGTACTTGGTAGAACCAAGGTGCCATCAGCATCATAGCGATGCCAAAAATGAGCGTCATGATGTATACCGCCTTATAGAGGAACTTGCCTCTGACCTTTTCTCCGTTGTTCTTTTCAAAATCAAGAACAAGGAGGAGAGATGCCGTGTGATAACCGGCAAATACCAGCATCAAAAGCACTACGATCAGCGAGAATACAATTCCGGGAATTGCACCGGAAAGAACCGTATCGTTCAGGGAGATCATCATGTCGCCAAGGAGATAGTTCCAAACGTAAAGATCCTCGGGGAGCTCCGCCAGGAACTTGCCAAAGCCAAGAACCAGCGCAAGGATTGCTACAATGGCGTCCAAAGCAATGCTACCGCAAACAAAGATCTTGGTAAAGATCCAAGCAATCTTCGTCTTTTTGCCGCCCGGGTGCTTTCTGGTATTGTAGAACAGGAACAGACCGATCACAAAGGAGCCGAGCAGAGCAAGGATCGCCACAAAGCCGACAAGTCCCGCCAACAGAAGGAAGAATGCACCCACGTTTTGGTTGAACAGACCGTCAAGGCCGTCCGCAATAAAGGAGCTGATTCCAATTGCGTGATCACTGATCACGGAAAATGCAAAGTAACCGAGCGCTCCAACGCTGCAAATCGCCAAAAGAAGCGTTTTGGAAGACATGAGAAGCCCCTTGCAATCGGTAATCTCATCGGCAGAGGGCTCGAGCGGAACGTATCCCGCAGCCTCGTCGGAGGCAAAGCCGGTTCCCTTTTCGCGAAGAAGGCTTACAAGCATTGGGATCACCGTTGCGACCAATGCAATTGCGCCCAGCAAGGTAACGACCTCGGTAAAGCCGTAGCTCTTGATGGGGGTCACCGTATTTAACTTCGTCAAGGCCAGCGTCAGATCAGAGGTCACTCTCGGTGCCAAGGTTGCCGTGGAGGACAACGGGAAGGAGGTCACCGCAACCCCCCAGATCAGGGAAAGAATGATCGAAACGGAAAGAAGATTCGTTTTTAAATAGAAAACGTATGCGAAGAACGCAAGCAGAACACCGGAAACGATCAGAATCAAGGTAGTCGTCATAGGCTGCAAACCGACGAACGGATACGGTGCGAGCAGGTTCAAAAAGAGCATCTCGTAGTAGAAGTTCAAAGCAAAGAGAACCATACCACAGATCATGGGAATCAGCAGCTTTGCGGCGCGTCCCATCTCGGCGCGGCGGAACATATAGGTTCCAAGCGCCATAAACAGGATATTTGCGATCATACCAAGAATCACAACCAAACCGATGTGCCAATATCCAGCGCTTTCCCAAGAAAGCTGAAGAATTGCATAGACAACTGCAACAACCAGAGCAATAACGGAAAACACAAAGCCAACCTTATGCTCGGGCATGTTCATGCCGATCTTGTACTCCTTGGAGGAGATCTTCATGTAAGCCATTGAAAGAACGATGACTGCTACCTGAACCAGGATCATGTTGCGCGGAAAATATGCGATCGTCGAGGTTTCACGAACGGTGATATTCTCTATCTCGGGTATGATTTGCGGCATCTGAACGCCCGCAATTGCCAGATCCGATATATACGCATACAGGTTCAGAAGAACCAGCAGGACTGCCAGACCGATGTACAGAAACGCAGTTGCCTTTGTTTTCTTTTGAGAGCAAGAATTATTCATATGTTTTATTCTCCCATTCATTAAGTATCCGAGCTCAGACGGTTGCTTCCTCAGCAACGGCAGCCTCCTCGCTTGCAGGTGCTTCTGCCGACTCCTTGACGGGAGCTTTGGGAGCGGAAACCTTTTTGAGAATCAAAGCCAGCACAACGTAAGCTACAAACGCGATTGCCCACAACAAAGCGAAATGCACGCCCTGCGAAACCAACTGAATACGCCAAGAGGACTCCAGCGTGTTCAAGGTTGCGTTTTGCGCGCCGAGAATCGCAAACTGGAACAGAACGCAAACGACGTAAGCCGCAAACAAGCCGCCCGCCCAGAAGAACGTGGGGATCGGGCTCTTTTTCTTGACCCAAACAAGTGCGGGATGCAACGTAAAGAGCAAATGCGCCGCGGAGATCAGAATTTCGACGATCAAAAGCGCAAATGCTGCATACATAAGCACGCTGATGATGCGGCACAGGAACTGTGCGGTTGCCATGAAGGTGCGGTTAAAGCGCATATCCTCATGGAACTTTGCATCCTCTGCGGAAAGGCCTTCGGGAGTGACAGGCTTCTCATCCTTTACATCCGGCGGAGGAGAGATCTGATCCATTTCCTTGCCCATTTCCTTATACTCGTCTGCCATTTCCCACATTTCGAGAGCCAACTGCGGGACATTTAAAACAAAAGCGTTTTCATTTCCCTTATATTCTGTGGAATTTTCATTAACGGGCTTGATAAAAAGGGACAATGCCGAAAGATTGTTGCCGTCGGTTTCCACGGTGTACACGGAAATGGACGGAATCAGCATCAACACAAGCATAAGGATCAAGCAAACCAGCTTGACTGCATGCGCAATGGCGGCACCATGTTGAACTTTCATCTTGTTTCTCTCCCATTCATTTTATAATTAACTAAATTATAGCACACATTTCTATAATTGTCAATACTTTTGAACCAAACTTTTTGTCATAAAGGCCAAAATATCGCAAATCAAATCCTTGCAAAAACGGCAAAAAAACGGGGAGCGAATTTGTGCGAAATCCGTTCCCCGTTTTATGAAATTATTCGGTGGTATAGTTATCGAAATATCCTTGGATAAAGACGATCGGAGTTCCCTTGTCACCCGAGCCCGAGGTCAGGTCGCAAAGAGACCCGATCAGGTCGGTCAACTGACGGGGCGTGGTACCCTCGGATGCCATCTGTCCGTACAGATCGCCGTCCTTTTCCTTGATCTTATCCTTGATCGCTTCCTTCAACGCATCCCCCGACAAGGCGGCAAAATCGTTATCTGCCAGATACTTGAGCTTGAGCTCGTTGGGGGTTCCCTCAAGGCCTGAGGTATATGCGGGAGAAACGACCGGATCGGCCAGCTCCCAGATCTTACCTACGGGGTCCTTGAACGCGCCGTCTCCGTATACCATGACCTCAACCGTTTTGCCGGTTGCGTCGTAAATACGCTTTCTGATATCCTCGACAAGCGCCTGACAGTCACGCGGAAAGAGCTTGACCTGCGTGTCGGTAGCCTTGTTGGAGCCCAAAAGGCCGTAATATTCGTTATATCCGCTTCCGTTCACGGGTGCCGAGAGGATCTCATCTATGCCATAGACGATGGATGCGCCCGCCGCCTTCAAAAGGCGCTTGGTGCGCTTGCGGGTGTGAATATCACAGTTGAGCACGTTGCCCGTATACTTGAGGACCGCGCGCGGATCGTTTGCAAATACGATCTCACAATCAGCCCCTGCCTCACGGACGAGCTTTTCATAATATTCCACGTAGTCAACGCCAGTAAAGCGGTGCTTTTCGTATCCAAACAGCTCGCGGTAGCGCTCGAGCGTGAGCACGTCGCTATACGGATTGACGCCCTTTTCGTCCAAGGCGTCGAGGCTGATCAGGTGGTTTCCGACCTCATCAGAGGGATAAGAAAGCATCAAAACAACCTTTTTAGCGCCCTTTGCAATACCCGTCAGGCAAACCGAAAAGCGGTTACGGCTCAAAATCGGGAAAATCACTCCAACGGTTTCACCGCCGAACTTTGCACGGACGTCTGCCGCGATATCGTCAACGGTTGCGTAGTTTCCCTGTGCGCGCGCAACAATCGCCTCCGTCATTGCAACGATGTCACGATCACGGATCTCAAAGCCCTCAACAGCGGAAGCCTCCAGAATCGACGCGGTTACGATCTGTGCAAGATCGTCTCCGCTACGGATAATGGGGGCGCGAACGCCACGGGATACTGTGCCGACCATACGGCTCATAATCACACACTCCTTTATATTCCCCCGTCCCATTTCGACGGGCAAAAAATTTCGTACACTATAGTATACCAAATTTTTTGCCGTTTGTAAAGTATTATTCCAAAAAAAAATCACCTTTTCCTCAATTTTTTTGTCTTCCGTGACCGTCCCTTGTCATGCGCGGAACAATACCGCAAAATTCAGGATCAGCATATAACACAACCACACGCAATGGAACAAAAGCAGCATGCCCGCAAGCTTGCTGACTCTGTAAAACGAGAGCGTAACACCGACCGAAAGGCATAGGATCAGCATGCTTTCCAGAACGCTTAAAAAGACCAGGCCCGCTCCAAATAGCGTCGGATACCAGCAAAGCTCCAGAACCCCCAGCAGAACAAACAGCATGCCTCCCTTGTATTTGTCGACCTCGCAGCCCCCCTCGCGGATCCCCAGCACGAATCCCGCCGCCGCGCCGATAACAAAAAACGAGACCGACCACAAAAGCATCATCACCCACACAGGCGGCACAAGATCCCCTATGTCCAACGCGAGCATCATAACGTGTGGGCTTCCCACCGCCATTCTCACGGCAATTCCACCAATTGCCATCAGCCCCCCGATCAGAAGCATCAAAATCGGCCGCGTTCGGTTCATCTCCATGTTCAGCCACGCGCCTACGGTTATTTTCCCATATCTCTTTTTATACAAAAGCAGCACCTCCCAAAAGAGATGCTGTTTGCCGCATCTCTCCGTACACAGTATGAAAGGATGCGTTTTTTTATTCTTGCTCGGGATACTGCCACGGAACCCCCAGTCCCTCGGGGTCCTCGAAGCCCTCTTGCTCCTCGGGTGGCGATTGATGCGTGCGACAAGAGCGGTTATACGGATACGGACGGTTGGAAACGCCGAACATCCCCTTCTCTTCCTCCGCAAAGTATGCTTCGGTTTCGTTTTCATTCGGGGGGAGCGTCAAGGGATCTCCGTGCCACACGTATTCCGCGTCGCTCACGTAGATCTTTTTTGGAAGCCTCCGATCGACGCGGATCAGACCGACATACTCCACAAGCTCCTCGGGACAGTAGCCATGGCTGACACCGCCCGCCTCCCAATCGTACGGAACCAAGACGTGACAATCGCAAAACTCCGTCGGCTCCGTGCCCTTAACGAACCAGCCAAGCTCACCCCGTGCCCCGCGCGGATCTGCCGCGCAGGCATCCGTCAAAAGCTTTCCCGAATCCTTGCAATAGCTGACCTGTACAAGCGACGTCGGGGTTTCAAAGCGTCGTCTGCCGCCTTTTTCCTTCAAAATTGCGCTCATCACACCGTTCCAGATCTCTGCCGACGGATTTTTTCCCGACAGCGGCTCGGGATAAGCGAATCCGCACCACACACCGCAGATCACGTCGGGCGTGTATCCGATAAACCAACGGTCGCTCTCCTTTGTGGTCGTTCCCGTTTTTCCGGCACATTCGCAGTTCTCGCGCAAGGAAAGCGAGGCAGACGTGCCCTCGCTGATCACGCCCTGCAAGAGCTTTGTCATGATCGCGGCGTTCGGGGCGGACATAACCACCTCTCCCCCATCCGGACACGCGAGCAGCACGCGGCCGTCCGCGTCGGTGACGCGATAATAGGAACGATACGGATGATAAACGCCCGCATCCGCAAAGGGGGTATAAGCAGCCGTCAATTCGCGCAGAGTCACACCGTAATGCAGCTGCCCCAGTCCCAAGGCAGCAATGCCGCTGTCACTCCCGGTCAGGTGCTCCAGATGAAAGCGTTCCTTTGCGTATTGAAAGGATGTTTGAACCCCCAGCTCGCCCAGCACGCGTACCGCGACCGTGTTGGTCGAATGCGCGACTGCGTAAGGGATATTGGTCAAGCCCCGATAAATACCGTTGGCGTTTTTGGGCCACGTGCCCGATTGAAGTCGAACGGGAACGTCGTCATAAACGCTTGCCCAGTTGACAATCCCCTCCTCAAGAGCGGGCGCATATACGCTCAACGGCTTGATCGTAGAGCCGGGCGGCCTTTTTGCTTGCGTTGCAAAATTTTGCAGATGATTACCCGTTTTCTCGCCCACCGCGCCTGCGACGGCAAGAACATCACCCGTGCGGCTGTCGATCACGATCAGGGCCGATTGCGCGGATTCTCCATCCTCGTTTCGCGGCAGACGCACACGATACAGGTAATAGTCGGTTACGATCTTTTGAACCTCCTCGTCGATCGCAAGATCAATTTGCAAGCCCCCCGTATAAACGAGGCTCGATGCCGCCGCACGGCTCATGCCGTACGTTGCCATCAAGTCCGCGATCACGTCGGCAATCACCATGTCCGTATACCAGGAATTAACACCGTCGGTGTTTGAAAAATGATCAACCCTTAAAACGGTCTCCTCCGCAAGCGCCGCCTCAAGCTCCGCGTCACTCAGATATCCTTGCGCGTGCATTTCAGAAAGGATCAAATCGCGTCGTTTCTTGTTGTTTTCGGGATGCCGAATGGGATTATAATAGGAAGGGTTATTTGTGATCGCGGCAATCGTCGCGCACTCCGCAACGCTCAATTCCATCGGCGTTTTGGAAAAATAATGCTCCGCCGCCGCGCCGATCCCGTCGCAGTGATCGGAAAAGCAGATCACGTTCAGATAGCGCTCAAGGATCTCGCGCTTATCCAATTGCCGCTCGAGCTCCAGCGCATAAAAGATCTCCTGCAGCTTACGGCGCACGCTGATCTCGTCCGCGCCCGTCATATTCTTGACCAGCTGCTGTGTGATGGTGGACGCACCAAAGCGCTTTGAAAAGCTGAGGATATAGTTCGCTCCCGCCGCCAGCGTGCGGTACCAATCCACACCGTTATGCTCAAAAAAGCGCTTGTCCTCAATGGCCACAAAGGCGTTGATCAGTGCCTGCGGAATATCCTCGTATTTTACGTATGCGCTTTTCTTTTGCGCGTAGAGCGCATCGGTTACCTCATGCTTCACGCCGACTCTGCCGACGCGATCCTCAAAGGTATACGCAAAAAAGCGCGGAGAGCCGCCATAGGCACGCATTCCCAATAGCTCCTCGGACAGTCCGCGACGGAAGCTTATCTGCACGTATATCACGCACGCAACACTCAAAATTAAGGCAAGAACGCATAAAAGCGCCACGATCCGCCAAGCGTTCCGCGTTCTTTTTCGGACGTCCTTTTGCATAAGCTACCCTCCTTTTTCAAGATTTAAAATTAGTATTTCCGCGCGGAAATGAATATAAACCTCAAAAAAGGAAATGCTAACTTTAACCGATTCAGAAAAAAGGAGCAAATGATGGATACGACGAAAATATTTACGGTTCTGTGCGCGATCCTGCTTTTGATCTGTCTTGTTCTCACCGTTACGTCGCTTGTGATCATGCACCAAACGCTTGACAAAAGCCTTGCTTTTCAAGGTGCTGTGTCTGCTATGGCGGCAACACGCCCCACACCGCAAGAAAGCACCGACGAGGGCAGCCCCGACGATCCCCCACCTGCTGACGTAGAGGCGGACGTGCTCTACAATCGCTTCACGCTCAAGGAGCACAACGGGCAGATCGGAGTTTACAGTGAGGACGGTTACCTGATCCGCACCTTTGAGGTTGAGGTCAGCACGCTTCCGCGGGAAGCAAGAGATGCCTTGGAAAAAGGCGTGACGCTTCATTCCTGGCGCGAGCTGATGCAGCTGATCGAGGCTTTTGAATCATAAAAAAGAGCGAGAAAACAGTTGTTTTCTCGCTCTTTTTTTGAGATTAACGCTCCACCTCATCGCTCTTTTCGATAAAGAGCAGGATCAGCGTGTAAAAGATCAAGGGATAGGTGATAAACAGGAGCACGTCCAGCATGCAAAAAGCAAGGCAGGCCAATATACAAAGCCCCAGATAGGCCTTGTAAAGCGTCGGCTTTTTCACCACTCTGTAAACCGTCGTATAGCGGTGCCAGAGGTACGCCAGCGTTCCAATCACTCCCGCCGAGCCCAGCATCTGCACAATTGTGTTGTGATAGAAGAAGGGATAGACGTCGATATCCCAATCCGAAACGATGCCGTTATCGTAAAAGCCCGAGCCGAAAACGGGATTCTCCAAAAACTTTTTCAAGCCCGTGGACCACAGCTCATACCGTCCGTTGTCGTCAAAGCCACGGTCGATAAAGTTCTGTAACAGCGCGATCACCTTTTCACGCAAAAGGATCACACCAAGAACGCCCACCACGGCAAGACCGATGGTAATATAGCGATTGACGCGGCGGTTGGGGCCCCAGATGCACATAAACACGATGGACGCCAACAGGATCACCGCTCCCACAAGCAGCGCGCCGCGGCTTTGAGAAAGCAGGATGCACAAAAACTCAAAGATGCCTATCAGGTAAAAGCTCCAGCCACGCTTGTAGGTTGCGGCACAATAAAAGCAGGCGGGCATGGCAAACGCGATCATTCCCCCGATCGTCGTCCAGACGGCCCATCCGATGGAGACGTTTACCTTTACGATCTCACCGTTTACGATCACGTCGCCAAACAGATAACGCGCAACAAGCTCCAGCGAGATCACCATTCCCGCAATCACGAGCGCTTGCATAAAGGATTCCAGTGCGGATTTATCAAATTGCACGTAAAGCGCGTACAGCACGTAGATCAGGAGCAGCACCAGCGGAAACTGGAGCGAATAAATAAAGTTCTTTACCGTATAGGCGGGATTGAACAGACCGTTGAGCGCAAGAGAGACGCAAAGGATGGTCATGCTCATAAAAAAGCCCTTCCACGGCATGGAATTTCTGCGGTGACGGTTACGGATCACGAATATGACAATGCCCGCCGCCAGAAGCCCGAACGAGATGATCAGCGCGATCACCACCGACAATTGCCCGAAATGCTCGCGGAACACCGTGATATTGGGGGCGTTGACGGGAGAGACGAAAAAGACGGTGCACAAAAACGGAACCAATGCAAAGCGGAAATCGTATGCGACCAGACACGCCACAAAGAAGGTCGCGACCACAACGGCAAAGAGCTGAACCTCCCAGCCCGTTACGTTACCGATCAGAACCAAAAGCCCTATCAGCAAGGCGTACCATTTTCCGTTATAAAATTCGCGCAAAAGATCAAGCTTGCTTTTCATCGGGCTCTCCTTTCAAAAGTATCTCCATGTTTTGGTCAAAAACGCTCTTCAAGCGATAGGTTTCAAGCTGCGGATAGGCATACGCGCGCGCGCCAAGCTTGCCTTTTTCGATCACCTGCCGAACGGCGTCACAAAAAGCGTCGGTGTCATCCAACGGATACAGAACGGCTTCGTCCGTACGCGTTTTGAGATCGTTCTGCCCCTTGGTATCCGACATGACGATCGGAAGGCCGAACGCCATTGCCTCCATCACGTTAAAGGGCAACCCCTCGGAAACGCTTGCGGACACGTAAAGATCCGCCACACCGAGATAGGGTGCTATCGGCTCGCAATTCCCTGCCAAAAAAGCCGAATCCACAAGCCCCAGCTCCGAAATTTCTTTTTCTAAATTCTCGCGCTCACTTCCCTCACCCAAAAGCAACAGGCGCGCGGGAAGCCCTTGCGCGCGGAGCTTGGCGATCGCGCGGATCAGGAAGATCTGATTCTTGCGCCCGCTCAATTCTCCCACAAAGGCGCACAGAATATCCCCCTCGTCCGTCGCATAGCGTGCGCGGAGAGCGGCATCTCGCTCAGGGATCTCCATCACATCGGGGATTCCCATGCCTTTCATGAAAAACACGTCGCCAAGACACAGGCGGTTCTTTTGGACAATGCCGAGGTCGTCACGGTTCATCACGGCAATGACGTTGGTCTGCCGCCGCAAAAGCTTTTCGCAAAGAAGTAAAATTCTTGCCTTCAGTCCCTTGTCTCCGTCGGCAAACAGATAACCGTGTACAACGTTGATCACAAACGGGCGCTTCTTCATACCGATCATTGCCGCGCGGATCAGAAATGCCGCCAGCGTGGTATTGACGATCACACGGTCGAACCGCTCTTTTTTGAGGATCCTGCGGATCTTACCGATCGAGCGTAAATTGGAAAGGCTGAAAAAGCGTTTGGCGAAATCAATCGGGAAATCAATGCCCTCACCGCGACTCCCCATCAGATATACGTCGTGATCCTCGCGCAAGCGTTCGATATACGGCATGTGAAAACGACGCAGATGCGACGCTGTGGATGCGGCGTAAAGGATCTTACTGCGCTTCGGTGTCATCGGAAGGCTCCTCCTGTACAGCTTTTTCAGGTCCGCGTCTTGCGTTCAGCTTTGCCTCCTCGTGCTTGTCGCGCGCCGCGTATTTTTCGTGGCGGTTGACCATGCGGAACGGTGTGAGGAGCAAAATGCGGATATCGGTCCAGAACGTCCAGTTCTCAATATAGCTGATATCCTCCTCAATACGTGCCTCGATCGAGGTATCTCCGCGCAAGCCCTTGATCTGCGCTTGACCTGTAATGCCCGGGCGCGAGATGTGCTTGAGCATATAAAGCGGGATCTCCTTCATGAATTTCTCCACGTAAAAAGGCACCTCGGGGCGAGGGCCGACAAGGC
Organism: Eubacteriales bacterium; assembly: GCA_045661185.1. GTDB lineage: Bacteria > Bacillota > Clostridia > Oscillospirales > CAG-272 > UMGS1865. The sequence goes on from JAZRFD010000080.1 coordinate 15,129, forward strand.
TCATGTCCCCCTTGAGGACGTTGAAAAACTGCGGCAGCTCGTCAAGCGCGAACTTGCGGATAAATGCGCCAAAGCGCGTTTTGCGGGGGTCCTTTTCGGTGGACCAGCCCGTTTGCTGCGAATCGTTCACGCGCATGGAGCGGAACTTGTACATTGTAAACTCTTGGTTTTGTCTGCCTACGCGCGTTTGGCGAAACAGGATCGGGCCGGGAGAGGAAAGCTTGACGCCGATTGCCGTAAAGAGCATCAGGGGCGAGGTCAGCGCGATCATGATCAAGGAGCCGATGATATCCAGCGTGCGCTTGAGGAAGCGGTTGAACACGTTGTCAAGCGGTGTGCTTCTGATATCCACCACGGGCAGGTTTCCGATCATGGAGATCTGTCTGGGAGATTTGAAATAACCGCAGATCGCGGGCACGACCATGACCTTGACGCAATTGTTATTGCAAACACCGATATAGCGCGTGATCAGCTTTTTACGCACGGTATCCAGCGCGATCACGACCTCGTCAGGTCTGTATTCCTTGATGATGCGGTCAAGGTCACCCGTAGTCCCTAAGTGCTTAAGTCCATTGACGTTCAGGTTTCCTACGTAACCGATCACAGAGTAACCGAAGTGCGGGTTGTCGAAGATCTCCTCCATGTATTCGTCCGCCATCTCCTGACTGTCGGTCACAAGCAGGATCTTTTTGATGCTGCTCTTTTGGCGTGCGCGGATCGAATGCAGGATCGACAGCATCATCACCTTTTTGGCGGTGATGAAGATAAAGCTGATGATACTCGTCCACAAAACCCACGCAAGGAAGAAGTCCTTATACCACTCGTCGACCGTCATGATGATCAGAAGAACCGAGAGGACGAACACCTCAACGGTTACAAGGAAGATGCGGCTGACGAAGAAAAGAGGCCCTTGCGTTCGCATTGGCGCGTATACGTTGTGATAGTTGTAAAATACAGAGCCCAAAAGGCAGAACAAAAGCGTCGTCAGGATCATACGGACCGCGCTGATGGGATAAATATCGGTCTTGGTGATAAAAAAGACGATATAATAGCTTGCTACCGCAAAGCCGAAATTGAATATGAAATCCAGAATCATATCCAGATTCTTTAAGAGTTCATGATTGCCCGGAGAACTTTTTATTTTCATACAGGTATTCCTCCTGAAAAAATCAATAGGGATCCATCTTATAGTATTCTATCATATTTCGGTTGAAAATGCAAGAGCAAGTATAAAAAAGCGTCCCAAAAGCGCAAAAAAAGGACGTTTTACGACGAAAGCGTCCTTTTTTTCAAGAAAACCGACGGTTTTTTCTTTTACAAACCGCAAACGCACTCCTTTTGCGTCTTACAAAAATCCCACAGTGGTGATTTCAATCAATCCTCGAACTCGATCTTCATCTGCACGGACAGATCCTTGCGGTGCTTGTCCATAAGGTTCTGAATGCGCTTGACGGGATTGAGCAACGTGCTAATGGTTGCATCGTTGTTGAGCGTGTCAATCAGATATGCGACGTACTTGCACATGTTGACCTCAACGTACCAATCCTTAGTTGCAAGCTCGGGGCGGCGATAAACGAGGTTGGTGGTGAAGATCTTATCAAACACGCCCTCCTTTGCCGCGGCGTCGAACTTTTCAAAGCCCTCGGTAAAGAGACCAAAGGTCGAGAAGCAGAACACACGATTGGCCCCCTTGTCCTTGAGCTGCTGGCAAACGTCGATCATGGACTCGCCCGATGCGATCATATCGTCAACAACGATCACGTCCTTGCCGTGCAGATCCTGGCCGAGGTACTCGTGTGCCTCGATGGGATTGCGGCCGTTGATGACCACGGAGTAATTTCTTCTCTTATAGAACATACCGATGTCAAGACCCAACACGGAGCTGTAGTACATGCAGCGTGCCATTGCGCCCTCGTCGGGAGAAACGATGACCATGTGATCCTTGTCAATCTGAACGTCCGGAACGGCACGAACGAGCGCCTTGATCATCTGATAGGTGGGGCGAACGTTGTCAAAGCCGGACAGCGGAATTGCGTTGCAGATACGGGAGTCGTGTGCATCGAAGGTAAGGATGTTGGAAACCCCCATCGAAACCAGCTCCTGCAGCATCAGCGCGCAATCCAGTGACTCACGACCCGATCTCTTGTGCTGTCTTCCCTCGTAAAGCATGGGCATGATCACGGTTACACGTCTTGCCTTACCCTCGATCGCCGCGATGATTCTCTTCAAATCCGCAAAATGATCGTCGGGGCTCATCGGAACGGTCATACCGTACATCTTGTAGGTCACACCGTAGTTGAACGCGTCACAGATGATGTATACATCCTTGCCTCTCATAGACTCGTGGATGATACCCTTTGCCTCACCCGAACCGAATCTGGGGCAATCCGCCTGCACCAAAAAGCTGCGATCGTCGCCGTGTCTGCGCCAATCCTTGAGGTAGTAATCCACCTGGTCAGCAAAAGCGCCACAGCCGTTCATACCGATGACGGCAAGTTCTCCGAACTGGTTGTCTTTCATAATAAAAGCCTCCGTTTTTTATTTTTTACACTTATATCCCCTTTTTACGACCAAAGCCGCACTGACAGGTCATTTTTCGTCAGTTGAGTGCACAAAAAGTTTTGTATGCCGCATCCCAATCCGTGCGGTCCTTTGTGGGCTCGTATCGTTTGCAGGCAAAGGAGCGAGCAACGATACGACGCGCGTCCTTGAGATCCTTGGCATCCCCCGCGGCTATCATCTGCATCATCAGGTTTCCGATCGCAGTCGCCTCCTCAGGACCTGCGGACACGGTCATACCCGTAGCGTCAGCGGTCATTTGAGAGAGGAACGGATCCTTTGTGCCGCCGCCCACCACGTAGATCACCTTGGGGTCGAGCCCCGTCAACGTCTTGATGGATTCCGCCGTTACGCGATATTTCAGCGCCAGACTTTCATAGATGCAACGCACCACCTCGCCCACGCTTGCAGGCACGTACTGCCCCGTACGGCGGCAAAATTCGCGGATGCGCTCGGGAAGATTGCCGGGCGTTGCAAAAGAAGGATCGTCGGGGTTGATGAAGCATTGCATCGGCTTGCACGCTCTTGCCAGAGCCTCAAGCTGCGCAAAGCTGTATTCCTGCCCCTCACGCCGCCACTGCCGACGCGACTCCTGAATGAGCCAAAGCCCCATGATATTTTTGAGGAAGCGGATCGTTCCGCACGCACCGCCCTCGTTGGCAAAATTGAATTGCTCGGCTGCTGCGTCGATCTTCGGTGCGCGCAGCTCGGTGCCCATGAGCGACCATGTTCCGCTGCTGATAAAGACAAAATCGTCCTCCTGCGTGGGAACCGCGATCACCGCGCTTGCGGTATCGTGCGACGCTACGGCCAACACGTTGGCATCGGTCTTGCCCGTTTCGCTCTGTACCTGCTCGGAAAGCTTGCCAACCTTGTATCCCGGTTGAACGATCTCTCCAAAGAGTCTGCGCGGAATGCCAGCCTCATCAATCAGATCAAATGCATACTCGCGCTTCTCGGCGTCAAGCAGAGCGCCCGTGGAAAGAATGGTGTATTCGTTTGCCATGTTTCCCGTGAGGAAATAGTTGAGCAGGTCGGGAATATTGAGCAAGCGCGCCGCGCGTTCCACCTTTTCGGGATCGTCGCGCAGATCGCACGCCAGCTGAAAGATCGTGTTGTAATTCATGCACTGAATGCCCGTTTTGGCATACAGATCCTCAAGAGACAAAAAACGACCGATATACGACACAACGCCATCGGTACGGGTATCCCGATAGTGATAAGGATTTGCGAGCATATTGCCCTTATGATCCAAAAGCGCGTAGTCCACGCCCCATGTGTCAATACCAATCGAACGGACATTGTCCTTGTCAAGTACAGTTTTGGTAATAGACTGCTTGATCTCGTGGAAAATACGGAGAATATCCCAATACATTCTGCCGTTAACGATAACAGGATCGTTTGAGAAACGGTGATTCTCTTTAAGGGTCAGCTTTTCCCCATCAAAGGTTCCTACAATCCCGCGACCGCTGGAAGCGCCGAGATCAATTGCAAGCATTTTCTTTTCTGCCATGATAACCTCCACAACAAAAAACAGTCATTTCAGAGATTATTATACCATAAACGCCCGCGCAGTGTATGAATTTTTTGTGAACGAGCCCCCATTATTCTACACAATTTTTTCACGCAAAAATTGGCAAAAGAATATAGATATAAAAAAATGTGATATTTTTTTCAAAACCCCTTGCAATTTCTAAAAAGCTGTGCTATAATATTTTCGTTCGCGATTTGTGGGCATCTATACGGAGAAGTACTCAAGAGGTCGAAGAGGCGTGACTCGAAATCTCGTAGGGCGTTAACGCGTCGCGTGGGTTCAAATCCCACCTTCTCCGCCAAGAAAGAGGCAGGCGTTGCAATGCAACGCCTGCCTCTTTCTTCGTTGGTGCATCGTGATGCAAACCCACGCAAATTGTCGCATGCGGCAATTTGCTATAGCGTGCGCCGATGCCAAAGATAAACGTCGCACCGCATTTCGCGCACGCTTGGGTTCTAAATCCCACCTTCTCCGCCAACAAAAAACGCACTTTTGTCTACCGACAAAGGTGCGTTTTTTGAATGATGTTTGCCTTCGGCAAATGATGACGGCTTCGCCTAATGATGTTCGCTTCGCGAATGATGTGTGGCTTCGCCACATTTTGGGGCAAACATCGCATCATTGCGA
>JAZRFD010000081.1:0-19778 GCA_045661185.1 Eubacteriales bacterium
TGCAAGGCAATTCTTCTTTGTTTACAGTTTTTTTACAATTTTAGCGTTTTCAAGGCTTGCCGTGCGATATTCGCTCGGTGAGACGCCTTTTTCGGCAAAGAAAACGTCATTAAAGGTGCGAATGCTCTGAAATCCGCAGGAGAGCGCGATTTCTGTGATCCCTTTTTCCCCTTTTTCGATCTCGCGTACCGCCGCCTCTATGCGGTACTCGTTTAAAATTTTTCGAAAACGGATATTATAACGTCGGTTGAGTAAGCGCGAGAGATAGTGATACTCATATCCGAATTCCGCCGCGATCTTCTGCATGGAAATATCCTCTTTATAATGTGCCTCGATATAGTCCAATACGTGGCAGATCAGGCGGTCGTTTTTGTTGGAACGCGCCTCTAAGGGAACTTTTTTTAAGTATTGATCACAAACGGCAAGGAGACACGCGCGGCGCATGATCTGCGATGCGGAAATGGCAACCTATCAGCGTGAAACCTGCTTCCCCGCTCCGCTCCTTTCCATTATGGTGGACGGATGTCTTGAATGTGGGCGCGACTTGACCGATGACGTAGCCAAATACAACAATTACGGCTGTCACGGCGCAGGCATTGCCAACGCCGCAGATGCCTTGACGGCAATCAAAACCTTGGTTTATGATGCACGAGAAATTGGCAAGGAAGAGCTTTTGGCGGCGCTGGAGGCAGATTTTGCAGGCTATACACCCTTGCGCAATCGCTTGCTTTCCGCCCCCAAAATGGGGAACAATGACGACGTGGCGGATGCGATTGGGTGCGAATTGATAGACGCGTTTGCAAGCTATCTCAACGGCCGCCCCAATGCGCGCGGTGGCATTTGGCGCGCGGGCACGGGCAGCGCGATGCAATACATCTGGAGCGCGGAGGAATGCCCTGCCACGGCAGACGGCAGGCACGCGGGCACCCCCTACGCATCAAGCTTTTCCCCCGCCCTCACCACACGGCTCGAAGGGCCTGTTTCGACGGTTGCGTCATTTACAAAATATGATATGAAGAAAATCGTCAACGGCGGGCCGTTGACAATGGAAATTCACGACAGCGTTTTCCGCGATCCCTCGGGAGAGCGCAAGGTCGCGCAGCTCGTGCGGTACTTTATTGAGCGCGGCGGGCATCAGCTCCAGCTCAACGCGGTCAATCGCGAGGTGCTGATGGATGCCGAGGCACACCCCGAGCGTTACCCCAACCTGATTGTTCGTGTGTGGGGCTGGAGCGGATATTTCTGCGAGCTTGATCCCGTGTACCGCAAGCACATCATCAGCCGCACGGAATTTACAATATAAGAGAAGCGCCCCCGAGGATTGACCATCGGTGGCGCCTCTTATTCAGCGAGTGATTGAGCGATTAAGCTCCGGTTGAACCGGAAAACGATTGCTCAAAGAAAATATCCAATCCAAAAGGATCGCTCTTGGTCAGAACATCTGAGTTTGCCAGGAGAAGAAGCTCTGCCACAGGTGGAATATAATTTTTCATAGTACTTTTATCTCCTTTCAGATTATTCTGTAACGTGATCCTTGTATATTTCAGGAACATCGTTTCACTATACAATCTATTATACCACACATCTGTACTGTTGTCAAGTGATTTTTCAAAAAAAGTGATTTTTTGTGCTTTTTAATATTTCGACACTTTTTCCAAGGTGTTCCTCGAATTATATGAATTGCCACTTTTATAACCACAAAAAGCGCGAGATAAAGAAGGTTAATGTAAGGGTGAGCACGCCCTTTAAAAAGCAACAAGGGCTTTCAGAACCGAAAGCCCTTCTTTTTGGGTCGCGGACACAGGCAACAGGACAGGTCCGATGCCGTCAGGCGCACGAGGATCGTATCCTCTCCAAAGCACTCAATCTTGTGCCACGGGATCACGATGTCGTCCTCTCGTCCAAGCCCGAATACGCCGCAGCTGCCCGAAATGACCAGTGCCAGGATTTTTGCGTCCTCCTTGTCAAATTCAAAATCCGAGGCAAACCCCAGCCGCGCGCCGTCGCAGAGATTGATGATCTCCAGTCGGCGCAATTCCGCCGTGCTGCATCGCTTCATGCTTCTCACCTCTTTGCATATCGTTATCACAGTATATGCCGTGAGGGCTTGTTACTTGGCTGTCCGTCCAAAAAGGGACAGGCAAATTTTTGTTAGGACGTATAAAATTGGGCAAAGAGGCAGGGAGACGAGGGTAACGAGCATCCAAGTGTCGGCCCATATGGCTTGCAGTCCGAGCATCAGCGCGGCCGGAAGAAGAATAATCAGCGCGGGCAACGCGCGCCACAAGGGGAGACGCGCACCTCGCTTCCCTCTCGTTGTGTCGTACAAAAGCCCCACGTGTAAAAGCAGGAGCGACGCAAACGAATAGGTTGCGGCAACCGTTGGGGTCAAAACGCCGCACCAGACAAGGGTGGCGGTATACAAAACGGTCAGCGCGGTGGTACTGATGGCGGAAATGGATTCACTGCGCGGAAAAATCAGCGCAAGCAGCGTTTTTTCGTCAAATTGTAGCTTCTCTCGCAAAAGCGATTGCGGAACGGGGGCGTACAAAATCCAAAGCCCGCCGACAGTAGCAACAAACGCGCCGAGATAGAAGGCCTCGGCACCGCCCGGCAGGCCGGTTCCGAACAGAAGCCCCAGCGTGCAAGCGGCAAGCAAGGAAAAGCGCGTAATGCTCAAAAACGAGAGCAGCATGGCGATGCGCCAGCGCGCGGCACGCGCGTGCGAAATAGCTTGCAGCACGGACGCCACACCACCCGTGTGCTTACAAGCGCGGGAAACCAGCATGTCGGCGCGTCGGCGCGTGGACTGCGAGCAGCGCGCGCTATTGATCAGCCCCTCGCGCGGAAGGGCTTCTAAGGCGGCCTCCTCAGTGTCGCGGCGGTGATATTCGGTTGCGTCGCACGCGATCAAAAGGGGCGCGGCGCGCAGAAGATTCCTGTCGGCGTGATTGCAGAAAATCGCAATACGTCTGCCGTTTTTGCGCATTTGCGCGGCAAGATTTGCGATCTGTGCGGTGCTGTATCCCATGAACGTCTGATGATTTTCTAAAAGTGATTCCGAAAGCGCGGGTGTTTCCTCCGCGCTGATAAACGGTGTCTGCAAGCGGCAAGCGTCGGCATAAAGCGCGTCCTGCGCGTTCAAAAAGAATGCGGTACGGACGCCACACTGTGCCAGCTCCTCGCACACCGACGGCAGGATGCTTTGCGGGGTCTCGCGGATCACAACGATACCCAGCAAAGCGGGCGTTCCGTCGCGCATACGACGCAGAACGGTCACCGTTTTGCCGCACTCGGCGCGCGCGGCGGCCTCAAAGCTATCAAATCCCTCGCGCAATGCGGGCGAGATCGCGCAATAGCGCTCACCGTCCTCGTAGACCGTGCAACGCTCGAACACGCGAAATTCTTCCAAAAAGATCAGCGAAAATGCGCGCTCCTTCATTTCAACCGCAACCTCGCGCACACCGTTTTTGTGCGGGATCAGGGTGGCGCGCGTCAGGCGCACGCGCAAAGCGGGCAGATCGAAATCGCACGCGGCCAAAAGCTCCTCCAAAAACGCCGTGTCGTCTTCCCCGCCCTCGCGCATGGTCACGCTGACGCCCTCGGATGCCATTTTTAGCAAAAAAAACGCTTCACAAAGGGGATTCAGCAAGGGTTGCGGTGCTTGAGGATCGGGGATGATCTCGCCGCGGCCGATCGCGGCACGCGCAAAATGCGGTACGCCGTCCGTGCTTCCCACGTGGCCGATCACAAACAGATCCGTGACGTCAGACAGCGCGTCGGACGCGCGCGCGGACTTGAGAATCGCGCGATTTGCGCCCCGTCGCCCCGACATGCATTCCACGGGCTCACGCATGGTGATCATGCGCACGAAAAACAGAATAAAGGCAGGCGCGGAGCAGCCGACAGCCGCGCAAAGCGTAAAGAAAAGGTCGATTCCGTCAAAGCCGTCGGGCGTATGTAAAAGCGCAATCACCGCAAGCAACAGCAAGAGGATCAGCGTGCCGATGCCCAGCACACGCAGGTACGGGGCAATCGCACGCGCCGCCTCGCTCCCGTTTTTCTTTCCCGCGGGCTCCGCCGGAACCGAAAACAGCTCCATCGCGCCGATATAGGTGTTCGTGCCGACCTCAACCGCTACGGCACGCACCTCGCCAGACAGGATCTCGGAGCCGCCGCAAAGCATATTTTCACAGCGTGGAAGCGGTGTTTTATCGCCGTACGGGTACACCGTATGCGCGTTTTTTGCGGTTTCGACGTACACGGGCTTGCCGTTTTCGTCGGGGGTCAGCGTCAGCACGCGGACGTCCTGCGCCGCCAAAACGCGGCAATCGCACGGGACGAGATCTCCCGCACGCAGGATCAGCACGTCTCCTCGTACCACACGGCGCGCAGAGATCGAATAAAGCGTTCCCTCTCGCACGACACGCACGCTTGGGATGCGATACGTTGCAATGCGTTCTTCGGTTCGGAGCGACGCGCGAGCCGTGCGCCAGCAAATTCCAACACAGGCAAAAAGGACGATGAAAAACACGACACCCGCCGCAATTTTCGTAAAGCAGAGCGCCAATATGGCGGCAAAAAGCATCAGCAGAATGGCGGGATCACAAAAAAGAGGGCGTAAAATGGGCACGATGCCTGACCTTTTACGGTCAAACAGCGTGTTTGCGCCCTCTTTTTTGAAACGCGAACGAGCCGCCCGACGGTTCAGTCCCGCGGCGGCGTTCGTATGCAGTTGTGCGCAGACGGCCTCCGCTGTCATGCGGTGCCATTTTGCACGTCCGTCCATGTGTGATCCTTCCTTTTTTTGAGGGGGAGCTCACGAAAAAGCTTCCCCCTCTCCTCTTAAAGCGTTACAGACACGCCACGCTCAACCCGTCCTCCCCGCAGGAGATCAGAGCCTTGGTATAGGTGCGTGCGTGATCGGCAATGATCAATTCTGCCAGACGATCCTCGATCTCGCGCCTGATATAACGGCGCATATTACGCGCACCGTATTTGCGCGAATAGGAGTTTTTGGCAATACAAGCAAGTGCTTCGTCGGTATAGGACAGGTCAATGTCCTTTTCCGCAAGTGAGAGCTTGAGCTCGTCGAGCAAAATTGCCGCAATGCGTACGAAATCCGCCTCCTCAAGCTGACGGAAGGTGATGATCTCGTCCACGCGGTTGATAAATTCGGGACGTAAAAATCCCTCGAGTGCCTTTTGGGTCTTGCCCTCCTCGGCACTTCCTTGAGTGGCGGAAAAGCCCGCCGTTGCCGCCGTGCGATCGGAGCCTGCGTTGGTGGTCATCACAATCACGGTGTTTTCAAAGTTGACGGTCTTTCCGCGCGCGTCGGTAATACGCCCGTCGTCAAGAATCTGCAAGAGAATATTGAGCACGTCCGGGTGCGCCTTTTCGATCTCGTCGAACAGGACGATCGAATAGGGTCTGCGGCGGATCTTTTCGGTCAATTGCCCCGCCTCGTCGTATCCGACGTATCCGGGAGGGGCACCGATGATGCGCGACACCGAATGCTTTTCCATAAACTCGGACATATCCAGACGGATCAGCGTTTCGGGGGTATGAAACAGCTCGCCGGCAAGCGTTTTGACAAGCTCGGTCTTACCGACACCGGTGGGTCCTGCGAAAATGAAGGACACTGGTTTTCTCTTATATGCGATCCCCGCGCGATTGCGCTTGATCGCCTTTGCGACCGCCTCCACCGCGCGATCCTGGCCGATGATGCGTGCCTTCAGGCGGGATTCCAGACGGTCGATCTGCTCAAATTCGTTTTCTGTGATCGTCGTAGCGGGCACGCCCGTCCACAGCTCGATCACCTCTGCGATCTCGTTTGCAGTCAAGGTGACCGTTTTGGTCTCGGGCTCGATCGTGCTCAACCGCTCGGAAAGCTGCAGCTCCTCGGCACGGATCGTAGCGATCTCCTCGTACCGTCCCTGCTCCGCCGCATCGTTCCCCGCGATCTCCCCCTCCAGCTCCTCGCGCTTTTGCCTGATGGCAAGCAAGCGGTCGCGGATGCGGTAGGATTCGTTGATGACCGCAGAAGAAAGGGAGAGTGCCGATGCCGCCTCGTCAAGCAGGTCGATCGCCTTATCGGGCAGGTATCGGTCGGTAATATACCGCTCGGACAGGATCACCGCGCGGCGCAAAAGCGCCTCGGGGATCATCACGCCGTGAAATTCCTCGTAATAATGCTTGATGCCGCCAAGCATCTCAACGGTCTCCTCGATTGAGGGCTCGTTGACTGTGACGGGCTGGAAGCGACGCTCCAATGCAGAATCCTTTTCGATATACTTGCGGTACTCGTTAAGGGTCGTCGCGCCAATGATCTGTACCTCGCCGCGAGAGAGCGCGGGCTTGAGGATGTTGGCCGCGTTGACGCTTCCCTCCGCCTCGCCCGTGCCTACGATGTTATGCACCTCGTCGATCACGAGAATGGCGTTGCCGACCGTGTGGACCTCGTTCAGAAGTCCAAGAATACGCGACTCGAACTGCCCGCGGAACTGTGTTCCCGCAACGAGCGCGGTCATATCCAAAAGATAAATTTCCTTGCCCTGCAGCTTGTACGGCACCTCGCCCGCCGCAATGCGGATGGCAAGCGCCTCTGCGATCGCGGTTTTACCAACGCCCGGCTCACCGATGAGGCAGGGGTTGTTCTTTTGCCTGCGGCACAGAATCTGGATCACGCGCGACAGCTCGCGATCGCGTCCGATGATGCGATCCAGCTTTCCGTCGCGTGCATACTGGGTCAGATTGCGGCTGTACATCGGGAGAAATTTCAGCTTTTTTTCTTCCTTTTCGCGCTTTTTGTCGCTTTTTTTGTCACGCGCACGGGACTCCTCCTGTGAAGGCATGTTGGGCTCTCCGTTTTGCGGAACGATCCCCGCATCACGGAAAAGCTTGGGCAGATCAATCGCAGGCGCGCCACCGTCCTCGTTATCGTCGCAATCCGAGGGCGTCATTGCCTGGCCGAGCATAGAGGAAAGATCCTCCTCGGCGCTCTCCATCTGCTCGGGTGTCAGCCCCAGCTGCCCCATAACGTTTCCCATAATGTTGTCGATCGGGACGCCCATTTCCTTGGCGCACTTCAGGCACAGCCCCTGCGTGCTCTTTTCGCCCCCCTCGACCTTTGTAACAAACACAACTGCCATACGCTTATGGCATTTTGAACACATGACCATGAAAATTTATTTCCGAATCATCGGATCCTTTCCTTCACATTTCGAAAAGCCCACCGATATCGGCAGGCTTTTGGGAGAGCTCAAATGAAACTCAAGCAAACCATGTAGTAACGTCCAAAAAGCTGAACGCCTCAAGCAACGCCGAATCGGCAAGGAATTTGACGACTACAGAGTCGCCGTACGCATCCATTCCTCCAAAGAAGAGCTTAATCACGGATGCAAGGAACAACAGGGTCAACACCGCCTCCACGGCACCGAACACGCCGCCGAGAATATGATTGAGTGCGCCCACAAACGGGATCTTATCGGCAAGCTTGGTCAAGAACCATGCTGCGATGCTCAAAACGATCATAGCGGCTATAAACACGACCACGGCACCGAGCGCGTTACTGATAACGGTCGCAATCGGATCTGCGACCACATCCTCCACGAACGCGTCCTTGAACACGCCGCCAAGCGTACCGCCCAGCAAAAACGCCAGAAGAACGCACAGCAAGAGCTTTGCAACATGCATCAAGCTCTTGATCAGGCCGCGCTTGATCCCAAGCAGGATCGAAACAACTGCGATAATAATGAATATAATATCAAAAGCGATCATGATTTTTCTCCTTTTCTCAAAAGATCAGTTTCGGAAGGACACGTAGTACGCCTTTTGTGCCGAGCAGCAAAGCGCTTCCCGATCACTGACGGCAAGCAACGTGCGACCAACTGTTTCACACGCCTTGAAGGCAACCGTTTCATGCTTGATGCTCGCGCTAAAAACGCCTCTCTTGGTCATCCAGAAAACGGTATCATCGCAGCGCGCAAGCGCTACGATCTCCTCCCCGACATCCTCATTATACACTATTTTTCCGTTTTTGTCAAACGCTATCACGATATTTTTCGAGGAAACCGCGCTTTTTTTGAGCGCGACGCAAATACCCTCGGCGCTGACGTCATAAGCCGCAAGGATCCGTCCGTCGAAATCGTATGCTCCGCGCACCTCACCGCGCTTGGAGATATATCGCACGCCATCGTCACAAAGCACCGCGACACGCCCCGACTCCGTAAAGGTACAGGACAAGCCCGTCGTTTGCTCCAGCGTCACGCGCGCATGCGCCTCGCGCTCTCCGGGCTTTGCCAGCATCAGCTCGGTGGAGAACAGTCCACCGCTTGGATTCACCGTCAGAACTGCCAGCATCTCTCCCCCGTCGTCGATCGCTACGTCGGTCACGTATCCGCTCTTTTGATAGCGTCCCAAAAGCTTAAAGCGCTCACTGAAAAGCGTTACGACCGTGGCGGAGTCCTTATCAAAGGAGCAGATAGCGTACATTCCCGATTCGGAAACCGCGGCCCCGCTGATCGGATAGTCGCTCTTTCCCGAATGGATCTTCGTGTATGAGTTGTAAAGTGAATATTGCAATCCGCCCATTTCGTATACGAGCAGATATTTGCCCGTTCCGACCGCTACGGGGTTTCGATAATTGACCGACTCACTGACGATCTGCCGCCCCGTCGCGGAAAAGACCGTCACCGAGGAGCTCCCCGCCACCGCCAGTCCCTTTCGGTACACGGTAAAGCTCTGCTCCTCTGATACGGGATATGAAATGGAGTCCGTGCTGAAAATATCCACCGTTTCGGCGGATGCGTTCAGATCCTGAAAAAACAGATAAAAATTGCGATAGGTGACAAGCTCGGTATTGAACAAAAGAGAGAGCACGACAAACGCGAGAAGCGAAAGATATAAAATCACCTGCGCAGTTCCCATACGTGCGGATACGTTTTCATAGTATTCGTTGCGCGGCCGATTCACGACCGTGATCGGCTTTTTCTTCCGTTTTTGCAGATATGCGCGGAAATTGCCCATGTGCCTCTCCTTTCTCCAAATATTATGAGTTGAACGTCACGCTTTCATAACAAACGCGGTCAAGATACAAGCCGCACGCCGGCATGGTCATACCTGCATTGGCGCGGTCACGCGACGCGGTGATGCGCGGGATATCCTCGGGCACAAGCTTTCCAAGGCCAACGTCCAAAAGCGTTCCCGCAAGGATTCTGACCATATTGTAAAGGAATCCGTCTGCCGCGACGCGGAAGAACAAAAGATCCCCCTCTCGCACGACCGATGCCGCCGTGACCGTGCGAACCGTGCTTGCAACACACGAGCCCTGCGCCATGTACGCGCAGAAATCCTGCTTGCCGACAAGCAGCCCTGCCGCCCGATTCATCCGTTCTACGCCCGCGTCGTCGATGACCCGCGGAACATGCGCCGCCCGCCCCTCCTCGAAGGGGTTGCGCACGGGGGCGTTGTAGATGCGGTAAATATATTCCTTTTCCTTGACGTCGTACCGCGCGTGAAAATCCGCGGGCACCCACAAGGCATCGAAAACGCTGATATCCTCGGGCAGATGCGCTGAGAACGCCAGAGGAATTTTAGAGAGCGGAACGGTGGTCTTTAGCTCATCCGTGCCTTTTTTTGCGACCGTTGCGCAAAAATCGTTGGCATGCACGCCGCTATCGGTGCGGCTGCAGCCCACGATATCACACTCAAACCCAAACAGCGCGCGCGCCGCCTCGTTGAGCCTTTGCTGGATGCTGACGGCGTTCGGCTGCACCTGATAGCCGCAGTATCCCGTTCCGATATATCGGACTTTGATCAAGAGCTTCATCATATCACTTCATCACGTATATAAAATTCACACGGTTCAAAAATACCAATCCGACGCCAAGCCCGATCACTACGATCAGCGCAATGACGTCCCACACGCGGCACCTCAAAACGTGCAGACGCGTGCGTCCGTCGCCGCCGTGATAGCAACGGCACTCCATTGCGTTGGCAAGCTCCAGCGCACGGTTGATCGCGGACACGAACAACGGGATCAGGATCGGAATCAGCGCCTTGGCGCGCTTTACAAGGCTTCCGCTCGTAAAGTCGGCACCTCTTGCCTTTTGCGCGTTCATGATCTTCTCGGTCTCCTCCGTGAGGGTCGGAATAAAGCGCAACGTGATCGACATCATCATCGCAAACACGTGCACGGGCACGTGCAGCTTTTTCAGAGGCGACAAAAGCGCCTCCAATGCATCGGTCAGATCCATGGGGGTGGTCGTATAGGTCAGAAACAGCCCCGTTCCCGTGATCAGCGAAAAGATACGCAGAAACATAAAGAGCGCGTTCCACAGGCCCTCGGCATAGATCTTGATGAATTTCCATTCAAAAAGGAGAACGTCCCCCTTGCTCCAGAAAACATTGATCACGAAGGTAAAAGCAATGATAAAGAGCAATGGGCGCAGAGAGCGCAAAATAACACCGATTGGAATGCGGCTGACGAGGATCAGCACAATGACCGATACCGTCAGGGCCGCAAAGCTGACAAGGCTCTTGCACAAAAAGCTGCAAACAATATAAGCGATCGCCAGAAGCACCTTGAAGCGCGGATCCATGCGATGCAAAAAGGATTTTGTGGGATAATACTGTCCAAAGGAGAAGCCTTTCATATCGCACCTCCCTCAAACAAGCGACGCATGGCGGCAAGCGCCTCATCCACGGTGTAAACGTCCTTCGGAACGGGGATCCCGCGCGCATGCAGGGTCTCCATCAGGCGTGTGATCTGGGGGATATCAAGCCCGGTTTTCGATAGCTCGTCAACGTGCGCAAAAACCTCCTCGCGCGTGCCGTGACGAAGCACCTGCGCGCCCGCCATGACGACCACGTCGTCGGAGTATTTTGCCATGTCCTCCATACTATGGCTGACGATCAGCACCGTGGAGCCGGTTTTTTTCTGATATTCGCGGATCCCGTTGAAGATATGGGTTCGTCCCAAGGGGTCCAGCCCCGCCGCGGGCTCGTCAAGAACCAGCACCTCGGGACGCATGGCGATCACCCCCGCAAGCGCGACGCGACGCTTTTGCCCCCCCGAAAGATCGAAGGGCGATTTTTCAAGCATGTCTGCGGGGATATCGGTAAACGCAGCCGCTTCAAGCACGCGCTCGCGCACCTCCTCCTCGGAAAGCCCCATATTGCGGGGGCCAAAGGCAATATCACGCTCCACGGTTTCCTCGAAAAGCTGATATTCGGGATACTGCATGACAAGCCCTACGCGGAAGCAAAGACGCGCACGCCTCTGCTTGATCTCCTTTGCAATCGCCCGCTTGGCGGCATGCTTTGAAAGCTCCGCATATTCGGGCATCGCACGCCACTCGTCAAGCACGTCCGAGAGCTCTGCGTTGATATCATAGCCGTCGAGCAGTACGCGCCCGTGCGTGGGCTTGGCAAGACCGTTGAGCAATTGCATCATAGTGGATTTGCCCGAGCCCGTATGCCCGATGATCCCCGTAATGCAGCCGCCGCGGATGCCAAGGGTTACGTCGTTGAGCGCCTTTTGCTCGAACGGTGTTCCCTCGCCGTATATATAGCTGACATGGTCCAAATAAATCTTATCCATTGGTTTCCTCTTGCTTTTTTGTGAGTTGTGCATACGCTCGTTCGATCAGATCGGCGCAGGACTCCATATCGGAGATCGCGTCCCCGTTTACATCGATCCCGCACAGGCGCATGCGGTTGATCAGCTCCGCGCATTGCGGCACCTCAAGGCCGACCGCCTGCAATTCGCTGCGGCGCGCGAAGATCTCGTCGGGTGTGCCGTCCATCAGCAGCTCGCCATCGTTGATCACGATAATGCGATCCGCCTCTGCCGCCTCATTCATATAGTGCGTGATGTTAAGCACGGTCATGCCGTATTCGCGATTGAGCAGGCGTATGGTGTCCAGCACCTCGCGTCTGCCGCCCGGATCGAGCATGGCGGTGGATTCGTCAAAAATGACGCACTTGGGTCTCATGGCAAGCACACCCGCGATGGCAACGCGCTGCTTTTGCCCTCCCGAGAGCCTGTGCGGCTCATGGTGCATATATTCGGTCATGCCGACCGTTTTCAAGGCGTCGTCAACACGGCGGCGCAGCTCATCACGTTCAACGCCGAGATTCTCGGGGCCGAACGCCACATCCTGCTCGACAACGGTCGCGACCAGCTGATTATCGGGGTTCTGAAACACCATTCCCACGTTTTTTCGCAATTCAAGAATTTGCCCGTCAGAGAGATCCTCTGCGGTCAGGTCAATTCCGCCGACCGTCAAGGAGCCAGACGTGGGTTCGAGAATGAGGTTGAGAAGCTTTGCGAAGGTGGATTTCCCGCTTCCGTTGTGCCCTAGCACCGCCACGTATTCGCCCTCGCAAATATCAATTGAGAAATTCTGCAAGGCGGGCTGCGCCTCCCTGCCGTTTCCCTCCTTATAGGCAAAGCAAAGATCCTTTGCGCTGATATACAGATCTGCCAAAATCATTCATCCTTTCCGTTTTCGATAAACCAGCGGGAGCTGGCACCGCAAGGCAAAAATGCGCCCGTCTGCGTCACGCGCAGTCCAAGCTCGCCCGACTCAATCACACCGCCGTAGCGCGCGCGCACCTTGAGCTCCAGAAGATAGCTCATCGTCAAAGGAGAAAGCCCCGTCGTATAGGAGTTGACAAGGAAAAAGAGCGGCTTGTCGGAGAGCAGCTTTGCCGCAAGCGTGATCAATTCGTTGATGCTGTCCTCCAGCTTCCAGACCTCGCCGCCCGGTCCTCGACCGTAGGAGGGTGGGTCCATAATGATGCCGTCATAGGTATTGCCGCGGCGGATCTCACGCTCTACGAACTTTTTACAATCATCCACGATATAGCGAATAGGAGCATCGGAAAGCCCCGAAAGCGCGGCATTTTCCTTTGCCTGCGCCACAATTCCCTTGGATGCGTCCACGTGCACGACAGCGGCTCCCACCTTTGCGGCCGCAACGGTCGCGCCTCCCGTGTAAGCAAAGAGGTTGAGTACCTTAATGGGACGCTTTGCGTCGCGGATCAGCCCCGAAAACCAATCCCAGTTGGCCGCCTGTTCGGGAAAGAGGCCCGTGTGCTTAAAGCCCATGGGACGCAGAACGAAGCCAAGGTCGCCGTACGTGATATTCCAGGATTGTGGCAGATTGTTTTTGACCCATGCGCCACCTCCCGACGAGGAGCGGCGGTAAATACCGTCCGCACGCTTCCACGCGGGGTGTCGCGCTTCTCCCTTCCAGATGATCTGGGGATCGGGGCGGATCAGGATATACTTACCCCATCTTTCCAGACGCTCACCGTCCGAGGTATCCAAAAGCTCATAGTCCTTCCAATTTTGCGAAAACCACATTGTCTTATCTTCCTTTGCAAAAAGCGTATTTTAAGGTTTGTTGTAATAGCCCGCCAAGCGCGACGCGCCGCTATGCGCGTGGCAGATCGCAATGGCAAGCGCGTCTGCCGTATCGTCGGGCTTGGGAGGCGCCTTGAGTCCCAGCAGCATGGTGACCATGGAGATGACCTGCTTTTTTTCGGCTCTGCCATATCCCACAACAGCCTGTTTGACCTGAGGCGGTGTGTATTCCTGAATGGAAAGACCAGCCTGCTCGGCAGCCAGCAGGATCACGCCTCTGGCCTCCGCCACACGGATACCCGTGGTGATATTGTTGGTAAAGAACAATTCCTCCACCGCCACCGTTTCGGGGTGGTAGGTGCTGATCAGGTCGCACATTCCCTCATAGATCGCCTTGAGGCGCTCCTCCGTCCGCATTCCCGCGGGGGTCTGGATAGAGCCGTACGCAATCGTATGAAAGCGCGCGTTTTTATATTCGATCACACCCCAGCCGACGATCGCCAGCCCCGGGTCAATGCCAAGAATGATCACGTCCGTCCTCTCCTTTGCACATAAATATCCAAAATAATTATACCACTCTTTTCACTATAAGTCAAATATATATTTTGAATTTTTGTGAAATTCTGTTCAAAAATCCGTTTTTTTGGTTTACAGACGTCTTTTTTTATGTTATAATATGTTTATTAAGTGTATTTTCCGCAAAAAAAGGAGGCACGTATGCCGATTATTCCTCTACACGCAGGTGATCGCGTTCAACTGAAAAAGCCGCATCCCTGCGGCGGTAAGATATTCAAGCTTTTGCGCATCGGTAGCGAGGTTCGCGTCGTGTGTGAGGCCTGCGGACGGGATATGACGATCGACCGCATCAAGCTGGAAAAGGCGATCAAGCAGCTCCTTCCCGATCCCACTCAAAAAGGAGACGCGCAAAATGGATAACGCCTCGAAAACGCTACCCGCCTCAAAAAAGCCCTCACGCCGCGAGCGATTGTCCGCCTTTCTGCACGACAAATGGCAAACATATTGGCATATTTTCGTTTGTGCTTTGGTACCGGCGCTCATCGTTTACCTGATTTATCTGGTGCGCGGCGAGCACCCCTTTGGAGACGGGTGCGTGCTGGTGCTGGATCTCAACGGTCAGTACGTTTATTTCTTTGAGGCCTTGCGCCGCGCGGTGTGGGGTGACGGTGAGCTGCTCTATTCCTTCTCCCGCGCACTCGGTGGCGAGTTTATGGGCATCTACGCCTATTATCTTGCCAGCCCGTTTTCTTATATCGTCTGCCTCTTTCCCGAGTCTCGAATCCTTGAGGCTCTTCTGACGATCTTTCTTCTGAAAACCGCCATCTGCGGCGGCACGTTCGGCTATTATATGCACAAAACGGCAAAAGCGCCGAACCGCTTTGCGATCATTCTGTTTGCTTCCTGCTATGCGCTCTCTGCATACGCGCTCGTGCAGCAGCATAACACCATGTGGATCGACGCTGTGATGTGGCTGCCGCTTGTGACGCTGGGGATTGAATCCCTGATCAAGTACGGAAAATTCAAGATGTACGTGGTCTTCCTCTCCCTGACGGTCATCAGCAATTTCTATATCGGCTACATGGTGTGCCTTTGGTGCTTTATCTACTTTTTCGTGTACTATCTGGCACACGCCAAGGACTACCGCAACAATCCGTTCCACGAAAGGCTGCACTTTTTGCGCTCGCTTTTGCGTATCGCGCTCTATTCGCTGCTGGCCCTTGGCATTGCGGCACTTTTGATCTTTGGCGCGTATTATTCGCTCAATTTCGGTAAGACCACCTTCTCCGATCCCGATTGGACGGTGAAAACGAACTTCGACCTGCTGGATTTCTTCTATAAGCTTCTGCCGGGCTCCTACGACACCGTGCGCCCCGAGGGACTTCCCTTCGTTTATTGCGGGATGCTGACGCTTTTGCTGATCCCCGCGTATTTTCTTTCCAAGAAATACTCCATCCGAGAAAAGATCCTTTACGGCGTGCTTCTGTTCATTCTGTATCTGACCTGCTCGCTTAACATCACCGATCTGATCTGGCACGGCTTCCAGGCCCCCAACTGGCTCAATTACCGCTATAGCTTTATGATCAGCTTCGTTTTGTGCGTGCTGGCCTGCCGCGCGTTCTCGGATCATGAGGGACTTTCTCTCAAATCGACCGCGGCAACCGGCGGGGCGATCGCGGTGCTGTGCGTTGTGCTCCAGACCTATACGAAGGGCGAATACGTCGACCCCAAGGACTTTACCTGCATCTATTTTTCTCTGCTGCTGGTCTTTGTTTATCTTGCCGTGCTGGCAATTTTCAAAAGAGGTACCAAGCCGCGCGTGGGACGCATCGCGATTTCGATCGTTTTAGCGCTGGAGCTGTTCCTCAACGGTTTGCTTTGCATTTGCGAATTGGACATGGATGTGGGATACTCCCGCTATAGCTATCACAACGACTTTTTAAAGAAAACGCGCCCCTTGGTCGAGAGAGTCAAGGAGAGCGATGACTCCTTCTATCGCATGGAAAAAACCATGTTCCGCAAGGTCAATGACAACATGGCACTGGGGATTCGCGGGCTTTCGGGCTCCACCTCAACGCTGAATAAGGAAACCATTGCCCTGCTTGAAAAAATGGGCTATGCGTCGCAGTCGCATCTGTCCAAATACATGGGCGGCACCCCTGTGAACGATTCACTTCTGGGGCTCAAATATATCATTTCCGACAATCCCGTTTACGCCGACTATTACGAGGTCTATATGCGTGACCCCGCGACGGGCTATGTCG
Source organism: Eubacteriales bacterium (assembly GCA_045661185.1). Classification (GTDB taxonomy): domain Bacteria; phylum Bacillota; class Clostridia; order Oscillospirales; family CAG-272; genus UMGS1865. The sequence goes on from JAZRFD010000081.1 coordinate 16,153, forward strand.
TTTACAAAAATCCGTACGCGCTTTCGATCGCTTACGGCGTTTCGGTCGACGTTTTAGACTTCCCCCTCGGCTTTTTGCCGCTTGATGAAGCACAAAAGGAAAAAACCGACCAAAAGAGCGACGAGGACGAGAATGAGATCAAGCTGAACGGCATGTCAAAGCTTGTGGATTTCCTCAAGGGAACGCTGAATCGGCTCTTTGGCATTGAGGAATCCAACGGCGAGGTCTACGTGGATGCCTACAACAGTCCGCTTGAGCGCCTCAACGCGATGCTCACCGCTATGCTCGGTGAGGATGCGCCCGTGCGCGTCTTCCTCCCGATCAAGGACTATACGGTAACGACCCAAAACGTGCAAAAGGGCTATTTTGAGGGCGCGGAGCACGGATACACCTGCACGTCAAGCCTTGACGGCATTGTAAACTACACGCTGACCGTCACGCAAACGGGCGAGGTCTATTTCAGCCAGCCTACCGATTATCCGCGTGAGGTCACGGTCGCACTTTCGGTCAACGGCAGTGAATACAAGGAGCTCGGCATTCTGAACGGGCTTGAATCAACCTGTATCATGTCGCTTGGCAGCCACAAGGCGGGGGATACGCTTGACGTAAGACTGACCTTGACGGACGAAAAGCGCGCGGTCTATATGAAAACGAACGAGTATTATTTCTACTATATTGATTGGGGCGTATACGAGGATGCCATGGCGCGCCTTGCCTCACATCAGTTCAAGGTTACAGACTACACCGAGCACTCCTTCAAGGGCACGTATACCGCGGAAAACACGCGCGACCTTGTTATGACCACGATCCCCTACGACGAGGGCTGGGAGGTCTACGTGGACGGCAAGCGCGTACAGCTCGAAAAGGCGTTCGGCGGCTTGGTTGCGTTTTACGTGGACGGAGCGGTGGGGCAGACGCATGAGATCACGATGGTATACGATCCTCCCATGATCAAGATCGGCTTCTTTATATCGGGGCTCTCGTTGCTGATTCTGATCGCCTTGATCGTAATCGACCGCTTCCACCCGATTGGGTGCCGTGATAGGAGAAATCTGATTATTGTGCCCTACACCGAGGAAGAAAAAAAGGACGCTCCCACACAAGAGACATCCCCAACAGAGGAAGACAAGCCCCTGCTTTTGAAGCTCCCTTATCGCAAAACAGATCATTCTGATGACAGAAAGGATTAACCTATGTTTCATTATATCAGCGGAACGCTGGCACATCTGGAAAACGGCATGGCCGTAATTGACGTTGGAGGTGTGGGCTACAAGCTCACCGTCAGCGGCACGACCTATGACGCAATGCCCCGCAACCGATCGGTCAAAATCCCTCCTACGGTCAAGCTCTATACGCACATGGCGGTGCGCGAGGATGATATCGAGCTGTTCGGCTTTGCGACCGAATCCGAGCTCGCCACCTTTAAGCTTCTCATCACGGTTTCGGGCATCGGCCCCAAGGCGGCAATGTCGATCCTTTCCCTTCTCACGCCTGAAAAATTCGCGCTTGCCGTTTGCACGGACGACAAAAAGACCATTGCAAAGGCAAACGGGATCGGTCCCAAGACCGCGGCGCGTGTGATTTTGGAGCTGAAGGACAAGCTGATGAAGGAGCATGGCGGTGACGCGTTTGCCGCGTCTCCCTTGGCGTCCGCGCCCATTGCCTCCACGGCAAGCGGCGGAAAGCTGCACGAGGCGACCGATGCGCTCATGGTCCTGGGCTACTCCCGTGCCGAGGCGTTGGCAGCGCTCAAGGACATGGATATTGCCACTATGGAGCTTGAGGAGATCATTCGGCTGTCCCTGAAAAAAATCGCTAAATTTTAAAGTGGCGGAAAGGATTTTGAATGGATACCAATGACTTTGATTTTGAAAATCGGATCATGAATACAAGCTATAGCGCGCAGGATTCCGACGTGGAGTTCTCCCTGCGCCCCAAAACGCTTGACGATTACATCGGTCAGGAAAAGGTCAAGGAAAACCTGAAGGTGTACATTGAAGCGGCCAAAAAGCGCAATGATCCCTTGGATCACGTGCTGCTCTACGGCCCTCCCGGCCTTGGTAAAACGACGCTTTCCAATATCATTGCCGCCGAAATGGGTGTCAATATCCGCGTCACGTCGGGCCCCGCGATCGAAAAGCAGGGAGACCTTGCCGCGATTCTGACCAACCTCAACGAGGGCGATGTGCTGTTCATTGACGAGATCCACCGCCTTTCCCGCTCGGTCGAGGAAATCCTCTACCCCGCGATGGAGGATTATGCGCTGGATATCATCATTGGAAAAGGCCCGTCCGCGCGCTCGATCCGCATTGATCTGCCCCGTTTTACCCTGATTGGCGCGACCACGCGTGCGGGACAGATGACCACGCCCTTGCGTGACCGCTTTGGTGTGATCTTAAAGCTCGAGCTCTACACCCCCGAGGAGCTGGCGACCATCGTGCGCCGCAACGCGGGCATCCTTGAAATGGAGATCACCGACGACGGTGCTATGGAGATCGCAAGCCGCTCGCGCGGAACGCCCCGTATTGCAAACCGCCTGCTCAAGCGCGTGCGCGACTTTGCACAGATCCTCGGAGACGGAAAGATCGACTCCAACATTGCCAATTACGCGCTCAACAAGCTCGAAATTGACGGCTTGGGGCTTGACAACGTTGACCGTCGGATGCTGGAAACCATTATCAAATTCTACGACGGCGGCCCTGTCGGTCTTGAAACGCTGGCCGCAACTGTTGGCGAAGAAGCCATTACGCTCGAGGACATGTACGAGCCTTACCTGATGCAGATCGGCTTCCTCTCGCGCACACCGCGCGGCCGTTGCGTCACGCGCTTGGCGTATGACCACTTAGGGCTTCCCTTCCACGCCCGCGCAGAACAGATGAAAATTTTTGATGAGGAATGAGTTTTTGTGGGGGAACTTCTTGAAAGAAGTTCCCCCACAACCCTTCAAGAACTTTCACCTACATGGGTATGGGTTACCCACAAAAGGCACTGCATACATGGCAGTGCCCTCTTTTATTGGTACATGGCGAAAGTCCGTTCGTGCAGTACAGATTTTACGGCATGGGAAAGCTTCGTGCGCTGACGGAAAGATGCTCCCGCCAGCACTTGGCCCCCCACCCCAAGCGCTCCACGAAGTTAGTTTCACGGGTATAAAAGCCCCCTCAAAACGCGCTTCTCGTGACGCGCATCGCCCCCATGAATGGACGTTGTTAAGACGTCCATTCATAGGGTGCGATCCCCTTGTGGAAAGGTTTTAGAGGGTGAGGGGCATGGGGAGAGGGGGACTTCTCCTTAAGAAGTCCCCCTCTCCCCAATTCTCAATCCTTAAATATCATTCCCACAAACGTCCGCGAAGCTTTCGCGCTTGACAGCGACGTAGCTCTCGCCGCCCTTAAGCATTACGACGGGCGGGCGCGGAATGCGGTTATAATTGGATGACATGGAATAGTTATATGCGCCCGTGGTCAGCACCGCGAGAAGCTCTCCGCGCGTGACGTTTTCGGGCAGTTCCACGTTCTCCTGCAAAATATCGCCGCTTTCACAGCAACGCCCCGCCACCGTGCAACGGAAGGTCTTGCTTTGATCGTTTGCACGATTTGCGAGCAGTACTGTGTAAGGCGAACCGT
>JAZRFD010000082.1:0-2188 GCA_045661185.1 Eubacteriales bacterium
CACAAACCCCTTGCGATTGCAAGGGGTTTGTCGAAAAAACTTATAACAGAAAGCCGAGTGCGGCAAGCGCGCCGTAAGAGATCATCGTCACAAGCGTGGCGGCGATCAGAACGCCGAGAAAACAGGATAGCAGCGCCCGCCAAAACCGCATTCCGATTGTGGCAGCCACAAGCGAACCCGTCCAGGCGCCCGTTGCGGGCAGCGGAACGGCCACGAACAAGCAAACGCCGAAAAAGGCGTATTTTTCCACTCTTCCGCGGCTTTTTTCTGCCGTTCGAAGCAACCAATTCCCCACTGTGTTGAAAAGCTTCACGCGGGCACGGCTCATCCAAGCGATCACGCGGTTAACAAACAGTAAAATGAAGGGTATGGGGAGCATATTCCCCACAATGGCGAGCCAAAAGCTTTCCCACCATGCAAGCCCCACCACAGCACCAAGAGGAATACCGCCGCGCAGCTCAATGATCGGGAGCGCGGAACACAAGAGCACGCCAAGACGCGCGCCAAGCAACTCCGTCCAAAGGCCCTTGATCGCATGGATCACGCTCCCTCACTCCCTCTTTTTTGAGCATTCGTCCTTATTATGTCCGATTTTTCTCAAAAAAGACGGCGCAGATCACTTTCCAAAGCCGATATTACCGCCCAAAACAAGGAAAATGATCAAAAGTGATGCTGCAATCAGAATCACTGCTACCGCACTGACGCCCAAAATGCGCCAGCGAGAGGGCTTTGCCACCACGGCCCCCTGCTGCTGTGCCCCTTGCGGCTGCGAAAAGCTTCTGCGCGGCAAAAATCCCGCCTTGCGCAGCGCCGTGGACAGATGCTTGTAAAGCAGAAGCACCACACCCACGTTGATGATCGCCTTAAGCAAGTTAAAGGGCAACAAAAGCGTGGGGATCATCCCGCGCACAGTTGCAACGTTCACGCCCATAAAATAGGGAGTCACCACCAGATTGGCAAGCATCATCACGCCCGTCACCACAAAGGCGGCGCTGGAAAGTGCCAGAATGGCACCGAAAAAGCTCTTTTTCCACTTATAGATAAGCGACGCGGTCACACTGAAGGAAACCGAGCCGAGGATGTTCATGATCAGTCCGTAAAGCCCCGTATCGCTGACAGTGATCAGCTCGACCAGCGGGACAAGCACGGAGATAAAAAGCGCCGACAGAGGGCCAAAATACAGGCCACACAGCGTGATCACGGCGTCCTTGACGTCCAGCGTCAAGAAGCTAACCTTGATGTGAATGACCAGCATGGCAACGTATGCCATCGCAGCGAACATGCCGATAACCACCATACGGCGGATCTTTTGTGATGTATTCGTGTTTTTCATAAAAATTCTCCCCTTTCCTTTTTGCGGGAAGACAACGGAACAAAAAAAGCCGACAGAAAAACACTTCCGTCGGGGCTTTGCTCTGCGCTTCTCTCATCCGGACTTTAACCGTCGGCGCAGGATTTTCACCTGCTCGGCTCCCGTAGGAGTTCGTGGGCTGTCACCACCGGTATGGAATTACACCATTCCCCGAAGTATTTGATTTTGTTTGGAAAAATGCCCCGCCGCCGCAAGGGCGACGGGGCATTTTGGTAAGATCTATTTAATCAGTATAGATTAAGCAAGGATCTTGGCAACGGCGCCGGAACCAACGGTACGGCCACCCTCGCGGATAGCGAAACGAAGACCCTCTTCGCAAGCGATGGGGGTGATGAGCTCAACGGTCATCTCAACGTTGTCGCCGGGACGGCACATCTCAACGCCCTCAGGAAGAGCGATGGAGCCGGTAACGTCGGTGGTACGGAAGTAGAACTGAGGACGGTAGCCAGCGAAGAAGGGCTTGGAACGGCCGCCTTCCTTCTCAGTCAGAACGTACACAGTGCCAACGAACTTGGTGTGGGGCTTCACAGAGCCGGGCTTAGCCAGAACCTGGCCGCGCTCGATCTCGTCCTTAGCAACGCCACGAAGGAGTGCGCCGATGTTGTCACCAGCCTCTGCCTGGGGCAGGAGCTTGTGGAACATCTCAACGCCGGTAACGGTGGTGTTCTTGGACTCCTCGGAAAGACCGACGATCTCAACAACGTCACCAACCTTAACGGTACCTCTCTCAACACGACCGGTAGCAACGGTACCACGGCCGGAGATGGAGAAGACGTCCTCGACGGGCATAAGGAAGTCAAGGTCTGCCTGACGAGC
>JAZRFD010000083.1:0-8667 GCA_045661185.1 Eubacteriales bacterium
CGCAGATGTCCCTTGGATTCAAAGAACGAGAGGTACTTCTCACGCAGGTCGTTAAGAGATGTCCATTTCATAAGGATTGATCCTTTCGGTGAATTTGCTTCAAAATTACATATTAGTATATCATAAAAACCGAGGTATGTCAATCATTTGCGCAAAAAATCTCAAATTCCCGCGAGATGAATACAAATCGCATAACCTCTTGACAAAAGGGGTAAAATATGGTACAATTTTCTTAATAAAAAATTTGAAGGAAGCGGGAAAGGAGAGGCGATCGAATCGGTTTCTCCTTTTTTGCTTGAAGGTGCCCAGATGAAGAAAAAATTATTGGCGATCGACGGTAACAGCATCCTCAATCGCGCGTTTTACGGCATCCGCCCCTTGACGACCAAGGACGGCTTTCCAACCAACGCGCTCTACGGTCTTGTCACGATGATCACGCGGCAGGCGGATGCGATCCAACCCGATTATTGCGCGGTGGCGTTTGACCTCAAGGCCCCCACCTTCCGCCACAAAATGTACGACGCATATAAGGCGGGGCGTCGCCCGATGCCCGAGGAGCTGGCACAGCAGCTGCCCGTGGCAAAGGAGCTGCTCGCGGCAATGGGATACCACGTTCTGGAGCTTGCGGGGTACGAGGCGGACGATATTCTCGGGACGCTGGCACAGATGTGTGACGATGCTGATTGCGATGCGTATCTCCTCACGGGGGATCGCGATTCGCTTCAGCTGATTGACGAGCACGTGCACGTTTTGCTTGCCACCAACACCGAAACCGTGGACATGGACGAGGCAAAATTCATGGAAAAATACGGCGTTCCGTCAAGCTCTTTTGTAGACGTCAAGGCGCTCATGGGCGACGGCTCGGACAACATCCCGGGTGTGCCCGGCATTGGAGAGAAGACGGCGCTCAAGCTCATTTCGGAGTACGGTAGCCTTGACGGCGTTTACGAGGCGCTCCCCACCGCAAAGCACACCCCGTCGGTGCGCGCAAAGCTCGAGAGCGGGCGCGAGAGTGCGTATCTTTCGCAGACGCTGGCGCGCATTAGCCGCGAGGTGCCCCTGGGGCGCGCGCTGGAAGCACTTGAACCCACGCCTGACGTGGGCGAGATGCGCCGCTTGTTTTTGCGGCTTGAGTTTTCCGCGTTTTTGAAGCGGTTTTCCTTGACCGAGGAGACTGAAAACAAGCCGACGCGCGAGATTGCCATTGAAAAGCTTGAGGGCGCGGCGCTGCTGGCGCGCTTGTCCGAGCTTGACGCGGTGGCGTTTGATTTTGACGGTACGTCGCTTCTTTTCTCCGACGGAGAGTCCGTTTGGAGCACCGAGGAGCCCTTGTCAGCACTCTATTTTGCCTTGATGGGGAAGATCCTGATCACCTACGACTGCAAGGCGCTTTATAAAGAGGCGGCACTTGACGGCTTGGCGTCGCTTGAGGTATACGACCTGATGCTGGGCGCGTATCTTGCCAATTCCTCAAAAAATAACTTTGAGCTTTCCACGCTGGTTTCCGACTATCTGGGCGAGCTTTATAACGATACTCTGCCGCGTGTGTGCTACTATATGCGCCTGTATCCGTTGATTGCGCAAAAGCTTTCCGAGAGCGGTCAGGCGGAGCTGCTCCGCACCCTTGAAATACCGCTTGCCCGCGTGCTTGCCGACATGGAAACGGCGGGCTTTCGGATCGACCGCGAGGGGATCGCGCGCTACGGTGAGCAGCTTTCGGCGGTTGCGGGAGCGCTTGAGGAGCGCATCTATTTCCACGCCGGCAAGGAGTTCAATATCAATTCTCCCAAGCAGCTTGGAGAGGTCTTGTTTGATACGCTGGGGCTTCCGCATGCCAAAAAGACCAAAACGGGATACTCGACCAACGCCGAGATCCTTGAAAAGCTCCGCCCCTATCACGAGATCGTGGCGGATATTCTGGATTACAGACAGGTGACCAAGCTCATCAGCACCTACGTCGAGGGGCTCCTTAAGGTCGCGGACGCAAACGGGCGCGTGCACACCCATTTCAAGCAGACGGGTACCGCCACGGGCAGACTTTCCTCAACCGAGCCGAATTTGCAGAACATTCCCGTGCGTACGGAAATGGGGCGCGAATTGCGCCGCTTCTTCTTACCCGAGAACGGCGATTACGTCATTATCGACGCGGACTATTCGCAGATCGAGCTACGCCTGCTCGCGCACGTATCGGGGGACGCCAATATGATCCGTGCCTTTCAAAGCGGCGTGGACGTGCATACCTCTACTGCCGCCACGGTGTTCGGTGTAGAGGAGAGCGACGTCACGTCCGAGATGCGCAAAAAAGCCAAAGCGGTCAATTTCGGCATCATGTACGGCATCGGTGCCTTCTCGCTTTCGGATGACATCGGCGTCACACGTGCCGAGGCGCAGGAATATATTGACCAATACCTTGCAGGCTACCCCGGGATTGACGCCTACCTCAAAAGCATCATCAAGGAAGCCTACCGCGACGGCTATGTCACCACGCTGTTTGGCAGACGCAGATATATCCCCGAGCTTGCGGGAACGAACAAAATGCAGCAAAAATTCGGTGAGCGTGTGGCAATGAACAGCCCGATCCAAGGGACTGCCGCCGATATTATCAAGCTTGCCATGATCCGTGTAAGCGAGCGCTTGCGCGAACGTGGGATCGACGCGCGCCTGATTTTGCAGGTGCACGACGAATTGCTGATCGAGGCACACCGTTCCTGTGCCGCCGAGGCACAACGGATTTTGCAGGAGGAGATGGAAAACGCCGTTTCCTACTCTGTGCCGCTCGACGTGGATATCCACGCGGGAGATAGCTGGTACGAGGCGAAATAATTCTACGCGCGGTAATGCTTTTTAACACAAACTAACTTTGTGGAGCACCCGAGACAAGGGGGAACCTTCTTTCAAGAAGTTTTCCCCACAAAAAAGGCAGTGGAAAGGAGGTTGTGAAATGCGATATGACGTTGATCGCGCGGTGATTGTGACGTCGGTCACGGAGCTGTGCGCGTACGCGGCGAGCGGCGGAGATCTTGATCTGCGCCCCGGAATGATGAGGCGTGCGTCAAGCGAGCGTGCTGTGGTCGGTGCAGAGGTGCACCGCAAGCTGCAAAGCGAGGCGGGAGCGATGTATACGCCCGAGGTCTTTATGCGACACACGGCGTGCTTTCACGACCTTTCCTTTGAGGTTGAGGGGCGCGCGGACGGTGTGATCGCGACCGATCCCATAACGGTGGATGAGATCAAAACCGTGTCAGCGGGGGCGTTTGAGCGTCCGCCCGCGCCCGTGCATTGGGCGCAGGTAAAATGCTACGCATATTTTTTGTGCCGCGAAAAGGGATTGAACGCGGTGCAAACGCGATTGACCTATTATCGCGTGGAGGACGGCAAAATCAAGCACGTCACCACGCAGCACACCGCGCGGGAGCTGGAGAAATTCTTTTTCGATCTGCTCGCACGGGTCGAGTACCGCGCGCGTATCCTTTACGAGCGCGAAACGGTTCTGCGCCCGTCGGTGCAAGGTGGGCGCTTTCCGTATTCCTCGGTACGAGAAGGGCAGGACGTCCTGCTCAAGGAGTGCTACCGTGATATCAAGGCGGGCAAACGCCTGTTTGCCGAGGCCCCCACGGGCATTGGTAAGACCGTATCCACCCTTTATCCCGCCGTGCGATGCGTGGGGGAGGGGCATTGCGACAAGATCTTTTACCTGACCGCAAAGGCGGCCACGCGTCGCGAGGCGTTTGCGGCGGCGGCACACATTTTTGAGGCGGGGTCGCACCTACGCACCGCGGTTTTGACGGCCCGTGATCAGATCTGCGCCAATGCCGCGGCAAAAGCCGATCCCGCAGGTGTATCGCGGCATTGTAATCCTTTGGATTGCCCGCGCGCCAAGGCGTTTTACGATCGAGCACCGTACGCCGTGTGCGAGCTGCTTTCCAAACGATTTGGCTACACGCGCGAGCGGATCGAGGCTATGGCGGAGCGGTACGGGATCTGCCCGTACGAGCTTCAATTGGAGCTCTCGGAGTTCTGCGACATCGTGATCTGCGACTACAACTACGCTTTTGATCCGCAGGTCTATCTGCGCAGATACTTTGGCACCGAGGCCGACCCGAACGTGCGGCACGCGTTTTTGGTAGATGAGGCGCACAATCTTGCCGACCGTGCCCGTTCGATGTATTCGTCGGAGCTGTGTAACGAGGACGTGGCCGCTCTCTGGCGTCAGCTTCCCGAAGGGGAGACGGTGCGTGAGAGCCTTGAAAAACTGAGTGTGACTATGCAGGGCTTCCGCCGTTTGTGTAGGGATACCATCGAAAAGGACGAAAACGGTGTGGAGCGCGGCTACTACGTCAACAGTTCCGCAATGGAGGATTTTCACCGACTGGTGGCGGTGGTGCGAAAGGCGCTCGACGGCTGGCTGCGCACGCACAGGGGAGACCCTGCTGAAATTTCCGCGTACGTTCTGTGCGGGCGGCTTAAGCATTTTGAGGTGATCGCGGAGTACTACGACTCGGCCTTTCTGACCTTTATTGAGCTTGAGGGGGACCGTCGCACGGTACGCCTGATCTGCTTGGATCCCTCGCACGTGTTGGACACCTGTCTTTCCCGCGCGCACGCCGCCGTACTGTTTTCGGCGACGTTGACGCCCATTGATTACTTCGCGGATATCCTCGGAGGCGGTAAGCAAGCCGTGCGTATGTCCTTGCCGTGTCCCTTTGACCCCGAAAACTTTTGCCTCGCGGCAGTTACGGGCGTCAGTACACGATATGAGGATCGCGATAAAAGCTATAAAAAGCTCGCGTCTCTCATTGCCGCAGCCGTTTCGGCACGGCGCGGCAACTACATTGCGTATTTTCCGTCCTACGACTACATGGAAAAGGTCGCAGAGCAGTTTGAAAAGAAGTACCCATCGGTCACCCTTGTGCGCCAAACGCGCAGTATGAGCATTTCCGAAAAGGAGAAGTTTTTGGATGCCTTTGCCTCGGATGGCATTCTGCGCGTTGGATTTTGCGTCCTTGGCGGATCGTTTTCCGAGGGTGTGGACCTGCCCGGAAAGCGCCTGATCGGCAGCGTGATCGTGGGAACCGGGCTTCCCGGAATTTCAAACGAGCGCAATATTCTGCGCGACCACTACGAAACGACGCGTGAGAGAGGATACGATTATGCCTACGTCTATCCCGGTATGAACCGTGTTTTGCAGGCGGCAGGGCGTGTGATCAGGCGCGAAAGCGATTGCGGCGTGGTGGTGCTGATCGACGACCGCTATGCCGATCCGCGCACGCAAGCACTCTTTCCCGAGCATTGGAATCACGTGGAATATGCAGGAAATGCGGTGGAACTTGCAGAAATTGTCCGTGAATTTTGGAAAAAAATCGACGTTTCCAAATAAAAACGCAAGTTTTTGAGAGGAAATATGCAAAAACATATTGCAATTGCGCGCGGAATATGATATACTGTTAAGCAATACTTGCGAAGGAGAAAAACCATGGAATTTGCAAAAATGAGCAGGGAAGCGCTGAGCGAGCAGCTCGCGGCCCTGCAAACGGAATATGAAGCGGCAAAGGAAAGAAAGCTTTCTTTGGATCTGTCGCGCGGAAAGCCGGGCGCGGAGCAGCTGGACCTTTTGCAGGGAATGCTGCATTGCATCGACTCCTCTTACGATTGCCGTACCGAGGATGGCCTTGATTGCCGCAACTACGGTGTTTTGGATGGCATCAAGGAGGCAAAGCGTCTGTTCTCCAAGCTGTTGGATATTCCCGAGGAAAAGCTCTTTATCGGCGGTAACTCATCGCTTAATTTGATGTATGACGCTGTAGCGCGCGCCATGCTGTACGGCGTTTGTGACAGCGAGCGCCCGTGGTGCCGCGAGGAAAAGATCAAGTTTATTTGCCCCGCGCCCGGCTATGACCGCCACTTTGCGATCTGCGAATCCCTCGGCATTACCATGCTGCCCGTTGCAATGACCCCCACGGGCCCCGATATGGACACCGTTGAAAAGCTGGCGGCATCCGACCCCAGCGTCAAGGGTATCTGGTGCTGCCCGAAGTATTCCAACCCCGACGGCATTACCTACTCCGATGAAACCGTACGCCGCTTTGGCGCTATGAAAACCGCGGCGAAGGATTTCCGTATCTTCTGGGATAATGCATATGCGGTGCACGATCTGTACCCCGATCGCAGAGATACGCTGGCGGATATCTTCAAGGCGTGCGAGGATGCGGGGAACGGCAACCGTGTGTTCTATTTTGCCTCCACCTCCAAGATCTCCTTCCCGGGCTCCGGCGTGGCGATCATGGCGGCCTCTCGCGAGAACCTTGCGCAGATCATGCCTATTATTGGCGCGCAGACCATCGGCTTTGACAAGATCAACCAAATGCGCCACGTGCGCTATTTTGGCACCGCCGAGAACGTGCTCACTCACATGAGCGAGCTGGCGGATATGATCCGCCCCAAGTTCGAGATCGTGCTTGATACGCTCAAAAAGGATCTTGGCGGAACGGGGGCAGCACATTGGACCGATCCTCTGGGCGGTTATTTCGTCAGCCTTTACGTCATGGAAGGGTGTGCAAAGCGCACGTATGAGCTCTGCCGCGAGGCGGGCGTCAAGCTGACCGACGTGGGCGCGACCTATCCTTACCGCTCCGACCCTTACGATAGCAATATCCGTATTGCCCCCACCTTCCCGAACCAAAAGAGCCTTGTTCAGGCTATGACGGTTCTGACGCTTTGCGTGCGGATCGCCGCAATCGAGAAGCTGCTGGCAAACGCACAGTAAACACAGCACAGGACGTATCAATTTTGAAAAGACTGCCGAAAAAACGGCAGTTTTTTCGTATCACGCGCGCGAGGTGAAACGATGGAGATTGGTGTTCTGTTGCAAAGCTTTTTGATGATCTTTTTGGCGGAAATGGGAGATAAATCCCAGTTCTTGATGGCGGCTATGACTGCGCAGTACCGCGTACGCGACATCCTTTTGGGCGCGTCGGCGGCCATTCTTGTGCTCAATCTCCTGGCCGTCGTGCTTGGCGAGGCGCTGGGGGCTATTTTGCCCACGCGCTTGGTTTCCATTGCATCGGCTCTTGTTTTTCTGTTTTTTGCACGCGCGGCGCTATTGGCAGACGGGGAAGAAGAAAAAGGGCAGACGGGTCGCAAAAAGCACGCCTCCGTAGCGGTGTTTGGTGCTTACTTTCTGGCGGAGCTTGGTGATAAAACCCAGCTTTCCGCCATGGCACTTGCCGCCGAGGAGAGGGGCGGGGCGCTTGCCGTTCTCTGCGGAGCCACGCTGGGACTTTTTTTGTCCGGCGTGATCGGACTTCTCGTCGGAGCGGTGCTTGGAAAACGCCTGCCGCAAGCTCTCTTTTCACGCGTATCGGCGGTGTTGTTCTTTGTGTGCGGCACCGTGCGGCTGCTTGGCGGCATGGAGGATTGCTTCCGCAAGAGCCGTCATCCCACTCTTTACGCGCTGATCCCAACCGTTTTTATGACCGTTGCGTTCATTTTATGGAGCGCATGGGGACTCAAAAAATCAAAAGAAAGGAACCGTTATGGTAAAGCAAACGCAAGCGGCTACCAATCCGTATCCCAACAGTGATACGAATAAGCGCTATTATACCTATGACTATTATTTGCGCAGCACCTTTGGTGCCAAATGCGCAAAGCTGCCGATCGACGCGGGATTTTCCTGCCCGAACATTGACGGCAGGTGCGCCACGGGCGGCTGCATTTATTGCTCGGATCGCGGCAGCGGTGATTTTGCGCCCGAAAGCGTGCTTTCGATCCCTGAGCAGATCGCGCGTCAAAAGGAGATTTACGCGCGTAAATGGGATACGTCGCATTGCATTGCCTATTTTCAGGCGCATACCAACACCTACGCGCCCGTGGAGCGCTTGCGCGAATTGTACGAGGCGGCGCTCTCGGAGGAGGGGATCGTTGGGCTCAATATTGCCACGCGTGCTGACTGCTTGCCCGATGACGTGGTGGAATATCTTGCAGAACTGTCGCGCAGGACAACACTTACCGTGGAGCTTGGCTTGCAATCCTCAAGCGATGCCACCGCCAAGCGCATCAATCGCGGACACACCTACGCGCAATTTTTGGAGGGCTATGAAAAGCTACGCCATGCAAGCAAACGGATTGGGATCTGCGTGCATATCATTTTCGGGCTTCCCGGGGAGAGCGACGCGGATATGATGCAGACCGTGCGCGACGTGGCGGCATTGCGACCCGACCAAGTAAAAATACACTTGTTGCACGTTTTGCGCGGAACGCCTTTGGCGGCAATGTATGAAAAAGGGCTATACGAGCCGCTGGAGCGTGAGCGGTATATCCGTTTGGTGGCGGACGCGCTGGAGCTGTTGCCGTCCGATACCGTGATCGGCAGGCTTACGGGGGATGGCAAGGCGGACGACCTGTTAGCCCCGCTTTGGAGCGTGAAAAAGACCACCGTGATCAACGATATTGACAAGCTCCTTTACGCACGCGACGCATGGCAGGGGAAGAAATATGAGAAAACGAACAAGGAGCAGGCGTGAGCCTGCTCCTGCTGATTGTAGACCAAAGGTACGTTATTTGTTAGATTGCACAAATATTTTTATTCCGCTTTTTCTTTTGGCGAAAAAGGCGCAAAAGAAAAAGCTTGGCAAAAAGAAAAGCGCCGAAAAGAAGGTGTTTCGCCGCCTG
>JAZRFD010000084.1:0-19157 GCA_045661185.1 Eubacteriales bacterium
TCTATACACAACATTTGCAATTGTGTCTGCTTGCTTTTATCCTTTTTTCTGTACATAAAAAACACCTGCCTTTACGGTATCTATTATACCATATCAGCAGGTGTCTCGTCAATACGACATCCTTTTTGTCTACAGTCTGAGGTCGAATCCCAAAAGGGATTCGACCTTTTTATCTTTTAAGCCGCTTTTTGGAAAGCGGATTCTGATCCATTGCGTGCTCCATTTCCGCGTTGGAGACGTGCGTGTAGATCTGTGTAGTGTTGAGCTGCTCATGTCCAAGAATATCCTTGAGAACTCTGACGTCAACATGCCCCTCCTGATACATCAGAGTGGCGGCGGTGTGACGCAGCTTATGTACGGAATAGTGCTTGGATTCAAGCCCCGCGCGCTTGAGATATTTGTAAACCATGGCCTGCACAGTCTTTCCGCTGATGCGCTTGCCCAGGCGGCTGATAAAGAGCGCCTTGTCGTTGAGCTTGGTATATTGCTTTCCAAGCCGTTGACAGAGATATTCGGTCAAGGCAAATTGGCAAGCGGCGTTGAGATAGATCACGCGCTCCTTGCTACCTTTACCCGTTACGCGCAAGGAGATCATTTCCGAATCAATATCGCTGATGTCAATACCGACAAGCTCGGATAAACGCATGCCGCAATTGAGAAAAAGCGTCAGGATGGCGTAATCGCGGACGCGATTCTTGGATTCCTTATCGGTTTCCACCGCCTCAAGCAGGCGTGTGGCCTCGTCAAGAGACAGAACCTTGGGCAGGGTCCTTTGAGGCTTGGGAGAATCAATGTCGACTGTTGGGTCATAGTTCAGATAATGCCGCTTACTGACAAGGTATCTGTAAAGCGCACGCAAGGCGGCAAGCTTCCGCGCGCGAGCGCTCCATTTGTTTTCGCGCTCGTCGGCGGCGTAAGCCAGAAAATCATATATATCCTCACCGTGGATCTTGCCAAGCTCATTCAGCCCCATGTGGCTGATGTCGATCTGTTTGAATTCCTCTGAATCGAAGGGAATATCCCGCTCGCGCGCCACTAAATAACGCAGAAAGGTGCGCAAGTCCAAAAGGTATTCGTCAACAGTCTTTTGAGAACAGCCTTGAATCGAGCGCTTATAAGACGCAAATTCCTGAATCAGGGAGGAGAATTCGTCCTTTGAAATGATGTGTCCCATTGCCACCTCCGTATGTACTACTTTTATTATACTGTATATCTTGATTTTTTAGTTGATAAATTGTAAATTTTTAAATGAAAGCGTTGCATTTTATCATGAGATTCGATATAATAGACATAATTATAAGAGAGGTGTTGTTTATGAAACGATTTTTTGCGGATCATTCCTATGATATGGTCAAAATGCTGTTGAATCAGATCGCTATATCCATTTTCGGCTTTTCGCTGGTGCTTGCGGCGGGAATGGCAAACAGCCCCACGCTTCGTAATGCCACGAGTGCTTTTTCCATCCTGTTCTATCTCTTTCTCCTATACATAACGGCGTGGGATATCGGATATCGTGATAAGGTTTCCGTGGACCTTGGCAAAAAAGCATATCGCCCTTGGAAGGGCGCGCTGATCTCTCTTTGCGCAAACGTGCCAAACTTCATTTTTGCGATCGGTATCACGATCACGAACTTGACGGGAGCGCTCGGCACCTTTGGCGCGGTCTGCCAGTTTTGCGCGGGTGTGCTGGAGGGTATGTACGCAGGTCTTTTGGTTAATACCGTTGGCGGCGCTCCGCTCAATACCCATTGGTTTATGTACTTTTTGATCACGCTTCCCGCGATTATCGTCAGCGGTGGAGCTTACGTGTTTGGATTGAAGGACGTCAAGCACACCTCCTTCTTTAACCGCCGACAGTATCCAGAAAGTGACAGAGCATCCAAGAAAAAGGACGATTGATATGGCAATTGAACACTTGATCTACGATTTTGACGGTACGATCGCAGATTCTTACACACTTTTTCTGGACTTTTGGAACAAGATTGCGCAAAAGCATGGAATTTTGGTTCCTTGCTCGCAGGACACGCTCTATCGCGCGTTGAAAAAAACAGGGTATGATGCATATTTGGCATTACAGTGTGAAGGCGTTATCGGTTACGAGGATTTCATGGCAGAGTTTCACGCTCTGCAGGAGCAGTACCGCATGGAATTCAAGCCGTATCCGCAGGCGATCAAGCTTTTGCGGGACGCGAAAAAGGCAGGGAGGAAAAATTACCTTTACACTCACACGGGCCCCGTCGTTAAAAAAATGCTTGCAAACATGGAGATTCTGGAATGCTTCGAGTTTGTTCTGGATTCCTCCTACAGCTTTCCGCTCAAGCCCGCCCCCGACGCGTTGTTGTTCTTGCAGCGGGAATGCCGTCTTGATCCCCCTACGTGCATCATGATCGGAGATAGACCGATCGACGCCTTGGCAGGACAGAATGCGGACATGAAGGGGTGCTTGTGGGACGAAGAGGATCTGTTTTCGCCCGAAGGGATTGATTACTACATCAAGGATCTGCGCGAGGTCGCTGATATCGTTGGATTCTGATCGGAAAACTGATGGGTTTTACAAATTCATAAAAAAAGAGGCTGTCTCAAATGCGAAAAAGCATTAGAGGCAGCTCCTTTTTGTGGGACAGAAAAATGTTCATCAGATACGGGTGTCCCGTTTCGCGCGCGAAAGATAGTTACCCGTGGTCTGAATCCCACCCGTCAATTCACCGCCGCTTTTAAAGCCTTTGACACTATCGCCTCGCTAACAATGCAGGGAAATAGGGAGCTCCAGCAGCTTTTCAATTGCGGCATCGGTATCAACGCCAATTTTCGGCATAACGCTCCTTGGCAATCGCGTACAGTTCTTTTTGCGGTATAACGAACCTCTGTTATTTGAGGTTCGGGTTATTGAGCGTGCTTCCGGGATTCTTTGCACGCTCCTCCTCGGTTTTGTATCCGGGGTGTTTGCCGGGAAGTCCCATCTTCTCACGCAGTTCAATGAGCTTAAGCATCTGGTCAGCGGGAATCTCCTCGATCTTGCCCAGTTCCATTGCCATCTTCATGATCTTTGCGTTAAACTCAACCTCTTCCATCGTAAACATGGCACGCGTCAGAGTGTTTCCAACGGTCAAGGCACCGTGGTTCTTGAGCATGAATGCGTCGTGCTCCTGAATGTAAGGCATCAAGGAATCCGGAATCTCCATCGTGGAGGGTGTTCCGTATTCGCAGGTGGGAATGTCTCCAATGGTGAGCACTGCCTCGGGAAGAATGTAGCGATCCATGGGGATCCCTGCAACGGTGAAGGCGGTCGCAACGGGAGGATGTGCATGTACAACAGCATTACAATCGGGGCGCTCGCGATAAACGCGCAGATGCATCTTGATTTCAGAGGAGGGATTCAGTGCGCCCTCGATCTTGTTGCCTTCAGCATCGATCTTAATGATCATATCGGGGGTCAGAGCGCCCTTGGAAACGCCCGTGGGCGTGCAATAGTATTCGTTTTCACTGACCTTTACGGAAATATTACCGTCGTTTGCGGCCACAAAGCCGTGTGCGTACAAACGGTGACCGACATCGCAGATCTCTTGCTTGATTTGTTCAACAGTCATTTTTTCAATTCTCCTGTAATTTAAAAATTGAAGCAAATTTCTTCAACTACCATTATACACCAAAAGCCTACGCTTGTCAAGAAAAAAAAGGCAGGATGTTAAATATGTCAGCAAAAATGATTAAATTCGTCTGCGTGCGGGAATTTCGCTTGCGGCGAATATACCCACGCCCCAACTTAACAAGTGAGCTTGCCGAGCTTCGGGTGGGGTATGCGAACCCAATCTAATCGCACAGCGTGCGATTGGATTGGATTCTTTCTGACGTTGCGGGTGCCAAAAGAGGGTGTGCCAATCGGCACACCCTCTTTTGGCACCCGCAACGGGAATCGAACCCATAACTACCCCTTAGGAGGGGGCTATTATATCCATTTAACTATGCAGGCATCTTGGATTTACGGTTGATATTATAACATAGCTTTTCCAAAAAAGCAAGCCTTTTTGAAAAAACATTGAAAAAGCACTTGCATTTCAAAAAAAAATATGATATCATATATTTGTATAAAAAGATTTTGCCGCAACGGTGGCAGAATCGGGATATGGAGGATAAACCTATGGCAGAAATTTCTGTTCAATTCAGCAACAAGCTCAACGGCTATGATAAGGTTGAGGTCAGCGAATACGTAAAGCAGGCCGAGTCCAAGCTTCAGGAAAAATCCATCGCTCTGGCGCATGCACAGCAGCAGATCGAGGAGCTGGAGGCGCGCCTTGCAAAGATCACCAGCGCAGACTCCACTGTTGAAGAAAAGGTTGAATTATACGACAAGCTCATGAAGAAAATGGACGGCGATTACACCCGTCTCCTAGCTCCCGCAGTTGCAAAAGCAAAGGCAATTGAAGCTCAGGCAGAGAAGGAGTACGCGATCCGCATGGATCAAGCTCGCTATGCCGCTGAGGGCATCTACGTAGAAACCGCAGACCGCATTACCAATGTGGTTGATGCCAACATGGAAAAGCTTTACGATCGCATCAACGAGCTGATCTATTCCAAGTCCGCAATGGGCCGTCTTACCGCGTTCGGCAAGGGCTGCAAGGTCGTTGCGATCAAGATCAAGGGCGTTCCCGTAAAAACCGCGAAAAAGGTCAAGGCATCCGCGCTGAAGATCAAGGAAAAACAGGACGCAAGAAAGGCGGCAAAGGCCGCTAAAAAGGCCGCAGCAGCGCCCGTCGTTGCAGAGGAGCCCGTTGTAGAGGCTGTAGCAGAATAATTTGAAGGGAAGCACGACCCGCATGAACATCGGTGAAAGAATCCGTGAATTGAGAATTTCCAAGCTTATGACGCAATCCGAGCTTGCAGGCGATCATATCACCAGGAATATGCTCAGCTGTATTGAAAACGGGTCCGCGAATCCCTCGATTTCCACGATTTTGTATATTGCGGGACGCTTAAACGTCCCCGCGGGCTTTCTTCTTGCCGAGGAAGGCGACGAGATCGTTTACAGAAAGATCAGCAATCTTTCCAACATCAAAAGAGCATACACTGCCGGAGATTGGCGGGGGTGTCGCAGCCTCTGCTTCTCCGGTTGTCCCGAACCGGATGATGAGATCGGTTTACTGTTGGCAAACTGTGACGCAGGAATTGCCGTTGAGGAGTTTCAAAGCGGCAAGCTGCGTTCTTCATGCCGTTTTTTTGATGAGGCGCTAAGCTACGCCGAAAAAACGATCTATCCAACCGATGCAATTGAAGCGACGGCACGCGTCTATTTCCGCTACATGGAGCGCGTCTCTCACACGCTTTATTCGGACATTTTGGATGAAACCAAGCCGTTGCCGATCCGTGCCGACACACCGCTCGTAGCATATTTGGACGCGCTGGACGCGTTGGATTTGCAGGATCGGGCATCCGCCGAGGCATTTTTGGCAACTGCCGACGCTGATTCCTTTGAGTATGCACACGTTCGGGTGCGTCTCTTGATAACGGAAGGAGACTACCGTGGCGCTGAAAAGCTTCTTTTGCAGCTTTTAAAGGCAGAAACACCGCTCATGCCCGTATCCCTGTATACGGTTCTTTGCGAGCTTGAGACCTGCTGTCGTGAAAACGAGGATTTCAAGGGCGCGTATAATTACGCAAACGAAAAGGTGGCTCTTTTGGAGCAACTATTGAAAGAGGTATAGTCGCACGTAAGTGCTTTTAACTTTTTCATCAAAAATCTACTGAAAAACAGCAACTACGGTGTTATAATGAATCCAATGAGAACGTAAAGGGGAAACTCTATGAAATTTTTGCTTTTTGCCGATTGGCATCATCAACCAGGAATGTTTCCGGGGCGGACGCTTGACGATTTGCGCCTGATCCAACGCCGTGCAGAGGAAGAAAACTGCGATTTTATCATTCATGCCGGCGACTTCTGCCATGGTCCTACAACCGTTGCGGATTACGTGAAGGAATACAACGATTTTCACATTCCTTCCTATCATTGCCTTGGCAACCACGACGCTGATCACTCCACCTACGAGGAAGCCATTGCAATGTATAAAATGCCGAACGATTACTATTATTTTGATTGTAACGGCTGCCGCATGATCGTTCTCAACACGAACTATTATTACGTCAACGGTGAGTACGTTCATTATTCCATGGGTAACTATTTTGCCAACGGTGCATACCGAGATTATGTGCCGCCCGAACAGCTCGAATGGCTTCGCGAAGCCATTGCATCCTCGCCTTATCCCTGCGTCACGATCACGCACGCAAGCTTTGGGCGTGATGCCGACGGCGTGAAGAATCAGATGGAGATCCGCAATATTTTCAACGAAGCCAACGCCAAAAAGCCGCATAGCGTCATTATGGCGATTAACGGACATCAGCACCGCGACAACATCCGCATTCTGGACGGTATTTGCTATTTTGACTGCAACAGCGCGGCGTTTGACTGGATCAACAATCCGCATGATTTTTACCCAAAGGATGAAACCGATCGCGTTCAGTTCATGCGCAACACGCTCATCTTCAAGGATCCGCTCTACGCAATCGTGACGATTGAGGGCACCACTATTGACATCAAGGGAACCGAAACCACGTTTTATCGCGGTATTACGCGTGAAATGACGGACAATCCGCGCTATGACTCTATGGGTATGCCGTGCGAGCCCATGATCCGCTCCGCGAGGTTCACCCTGCTTTAATAGAAAAATATAACAAAAGCATCGGCAGAAGCGCTTCTGTCCGATGCTTTTGCGTTAAAAATATATAAAGAAGATTTTTGCAAAGGTATTGACAAATACGAGTAAATGCTGTATAATTGTATACAATCATCAAGAAAGGAAGGAATCCTCTTATGTTAGAAATTTCTTCAAAGACAAATTTGCTTGAGCAAAGCACGTATAAATACTCCTTGCAGGACGTCGAGGAGCCCAACCTCTACCGCGAGGTCTATCCTTATACAGACGTGCCGCGCGTGGCATTCAACCACCGCCGCGTGCCGATCGGCATGCCGCGGGATATCTGGATCACGGATACCTCTTTCCGTGACGGTCAGCAGTCGGTCGAGCCCTATTCGGTCAAGCAGATCGTTGATCTGTATAAGCTTCTTTCGCGCTTGAGCGGCCCGTTCGGCATCATCCGCCAGACCGAGTTCTTCGTGTACAGCCAAAAGGATAGAGAAGCACTGCAGAAATGCCAGGAGCTTGGACTGAAATTTCCCGAGATCACCACGTGGATCCGCGCCAGCCGCGAGGATTTTAAGCTTGTGCGTGACCTTGGCATCCGTGAAACGGGTATTCTTGTCTCCTGCAGCGACTATCACATCTTTAAAAAGATGAAAATGACCCGTAAGGAATGCATGGAATATTACCTTAAAACCGTTGCGGATGCATTTGAAGCGGGCGTTATGCCCAGATGTCACCTTGAGGACATTACGCGTGCGGACTTTTACGGCTTTGTCGTGCCGTTTGTCAATGAATTGATGAAAATGTCCCGCGACGCAGGCATTCCCGTGCGTATCCGTGCGTGCGACACCATGGGCTACGGTATTCCGTATCCCGAGGTCGCGATCCCGCGAAGCGTTCCCGGTATCATTTACGGCCTGCAGCACTATTCCGAGGTTCCCAGCGAAATGCTGGAGTGGCACGGGCACAACGATTTCTACAAATCCGTTACAAACGCTACCACCGCATGGCTCTATGGCGCCAGCGGCGTCAACTGCTCGCTGCTCGGCATCGGTGAGCGCACGGGTAACGTGCCGCTTGAGGCCATGGTCTTTGAGTATGCGTCCTTGCGCGGCTCCTTTGACGGCATGGATCCTACGGTGATCACCGAGATCGCGGACTACTTTACCCACGAGATCGGCTACCAGATCCCGCCCATGACACCGTTTGTCGGCAGAAGCTTTAACGTCACCCGCGCGGGCATCCACGCAGACGGACTTCTCAAGGATGAGGAGATCTACAACATCTTCGACACCAAAAAGATCCTCAATCGAAGCGCAACCGTCATGCTTGGAAAAGCATCGGGACTTGCGGGCATTGCTTACTGGATCAACGAAAATTACCGTCTGTCCGCAAACGAGGCAGTCGACAAAAAGGATCCCTTGGTCATCGCGCTCAAGGAATGGATCGACGCCGAATACGAGGGCGGAAGACAAACAACGCTGTCCACACACGAGCTTGAAGAAAAGATCGAAGAGTTCTCGGGCAAGCGCTTTATGAAGCTTTAAGGAGGACATCCCATGTTAGAGCATAAGACAATTTCTCTTGCCGAGCAGGTGTTCGAGCGCTTGGAAAGCGACATCCTGACGGGTGTTTATAAGCGCGGTGACGTGCTGACCGAAATGAAACTCGTCAGCGACCTTGGTGTCAGCCGCACCCCCGTGCGCGAGGCACTGCGCCGCTTGGAGCAGGAGCACATCATTGAAATGACCACGCGCGGCATCCTGATTCTCGGTGTCACCGAGCAGGATCTGACCGATATCTTTGCGATCCGTATGAAAATCGAGGGTATGGCGTCCTACGCCGCTACCAAGCGAATCACACCCGAGGAGCTGGCAGAGCTTCGCGAAACGCTGGAGCTGCAGGAATTCTACGTAACCAAGCGCGATCCCGACAAGATCAAAATGATGGACAGCAAGTTCCATCAGCTCATCTATCGCTTTTGCGGCAGCACCGTTTTGTGTGACACCTTGATGCCGTTGCACAAAAAGGTACAGAAATACCGTCGCGCATCGGTGGAGAATAATAGCCGCGCACAGCAATCGGCGCGTGAGCATCGCGCGATCTTTGAGGCGATCGAGGCCGGAAACGCCGAGCTTGCCGAGCAGTACACAAACGAGCACATCATCAACGCAAACAACCATATTCTGAAAAAATAAACGAGGTATTCAAATGGGACTCACCATTGCACAAAAAATCATCAAGGCACACCTGCTCTCGGGAGACATGACGCCCGGCAGCGAGATTGCTCTGCGCATTGACCAGACGCTGACGCAGGACGCAACGGGAACAATGGCGTATCTGGAGTTCGAATCCATGGGGATTGACCGCGTACGCACCGAGCGAAGCGTTGCATATATCGACCACAACACGCTGCAGTCCGGCTTTGAAAACGCCGATGACCATCAGTTTATTCAATCCATTGCCAAAAAGCACGGTATTTATTTCTCCCGTCCCGGTAACGGCATCTGCCATCAGGTGCATCTGGAGCGATTCGGCATTCCCGGAAAGACCCTGATAGGCTCCGACAGCCACACCCCCACGGGCGGTGGTATCGGCATGCTGGCGTTTGGCGCAGGCGGCCTTGACGTGGCGGTTGCGATGGGCGGCGGCGCGTATTACATCACCATGCCTAGAATGATCAAGGTCAACCTGACGGGCCAGCTTCGTCCGTTCGTAACGGCCAAGGACGTCAGCCTGGAAATTTTGCGCATACTCTCTGTCAAGGGCGGCGTCGGCTACATTGTTGAGTGGGGCGGGGAAGGGATCAAGACGTTGTCTGTTCCCGAGCGCGCAACCATTACCAATATGGGCACCGAGCTTGGTGCCACCACGTCGATCTTTCCGTCCGATGAGATCACCCGTGCGTTTCTTAAGGCTGAGGGCAGAGAAGCGGACTACGTACCGCTCGAAAGTGACGCAGACGCTGTTTACGACCGCGTGATCGACATTGATCTTTCTTCGCTCAAGCCGCTGATCGCATGCCCTCATATGCCCGACAACGTCGTGGCGGTAGATACCCTCAAGGGCACCAAGGTCAACCAGGTCTGCATCGGCTCCTGCACCAACTCGTCGCTTTTGGATATGCTCAAGGTAGCAGCACTCCTGAAGGGCAAGACCATTGATCCCTCCGTCAGCCTCTCCATCTCTCCCGGCTCCAAGCAAGTGCTGGCAATGCTGTCAGATTGCGGCGCATTGACCGATATCCTTGCAAGCGGTGCGCGTTTGCTCGAATGCGCATGCGGCCCCTGCATCGGTATGGGCTTCTCTCCCAACTCGGGCGGCGTGAGTCTGCGTACCTTTAACCGTAACTTTGAGGGCAGAAGCGGAACGGCTGATGCAAAGGTCTACCTCGTTTCTCCCGAAACCGCCGTCGCGGCGGCGCTGACGGGCGAGATCACCGATCCTATCCTGCTTGGCGAGATGCCCGAAATCAAGATGCCCGACGCATTCCGAATTGACGACAGCGCGGTCATTGCGCCCGCAGACCCCGAAAGCGCAAAATCCATGGAAATTCTGCGCGGCCCGAACATCAAGAAGTTCCCCGAAAGCTTTCCGCAGGATGACGCCATCAAGGCGGAGCTTGTGCTTAAAGTCGGTGACAACATCACCACCGACCACATCATGCCCGCGGGTGCTAAAATCCTGCCGTACCGCTCCAACATTCCGTTCCTCTCGCAGTATTGCTTCGGCGTTTGCGACAAGACCTTCCCCGAGCGCGCAAAGGCGGCAGGAAAGAGCATCATTGTAGGCGGATCGAACTACGGTCAGGGCTCCTCGCGAGAGCATGCGGCTCTGGTGCCGCTCTACCTCGGTGTGCGCGTGGTCATCACAAAGAGCTTTGCGCGCATCCACGTAGCGAACCTGATTAACGCGGGAATCATGCCCCTGACCTTTAAGAATCCCGATGATTATGAAAAGGTAGCACAGGGCGACACGCTTTCCATCAACGGTGTACACGCAGGCATGGATAGCGGAGAGATGACCCTTGTAAACGAAACGACAGGCGTTCAGATCCCGCTTGTGTGCGCATTTACCGAACGCCAGAAGGCCATCTTGAAGGCAGGAAGTCTGCTGGCTTATACCAAAGAACAGCTTTAATGAGGTAATATCATGAGAAAAATTGCGATGAAAACGCCGCTGGTCGAAATGGACGGCGACGAAATGACAAGAATCCTCTGGAAGATGATCAAGGACGAGCTGCTTTTGCCGTTCGTCGATCTGAAAACCAAGTATTACGATCTTGGGCTTCCCGAGCGCGAAAAGACCAAGGATCAAGTAACCTTTGATTCCGCGTATGCGACGCAGAAATACGGCGTCGCGGTCAAATGTGCCACCATTACGCCCAACAAGCAGCGCGTTGAGGAATACAACCTTTCACAAATGTGGAAAAGCCCCAACGGAACCATCCGCGCGATCCTTGACGGAACGGTTTTCCGTGCACCGATCCTGATTGATACCATTCGCCCCGCAGTCCGCACGTGGAGCAAGCCAATCACCATCGCGCGTCACGCGTACGGTGATATTTACAAGGCTACCGAGTACCGCGTTCCCGCCGAGGGCAAGGCCGAGCTGGTATTTACTGACAAGGGCGGCAACGAAACCTTCCGCGAAACGGTATACGATTTTGAGTGCTCGGGTGTGTTGCAGGGGAGCTACAATAAGGACAATTCCATCCGCTCCTTCGCGCACTCCTGCTTCCAATATGCCCTGAACACCAAGCAGGATCTGTGGTTTTCCGCAAAGGATACCATTTCCAAGCAGTACGACCAAACCTTTAAGCTGATCTTTCAGGAGATTTTTGACAACGAATACAAGGATGCCTTTGAAAAAGCGGGGATCACCTATTTCTACACTCTGATCGACGATGCGGTCGCACGCGTGATCCGCAGTGAGGGCGGCTTTATCTGGGCTTGCAAGAACTATGACGGAGACGTGATGAGCGATATGGTTTCCACCGCGTTCGGCTCTCTCGCTATGATGACCTCCGTGCTCGTGTCTCCCGACGGAAAATACGAATACGAGGCGGCGCACGGCACGGTTACAAGGCACTATTACCGTTATCTCCAGGGTGAGGAGACCTCCACCAACCCCATGGCAACCATCTACGCGTGGTCGGGAGCGTTACGCAAGAGAGGCGAATTGGACGGTCTGGACGATCTTGTCAAGTTTGCCGATGACCTTGAGGCGGCGTGCATTGAAACCTTGAACGAGGGCATTATGACCAAGGATCTGGTGGGGCTTGTCGTTCCCGGAACCAAGACCACCTCGGTCAATTCCCGTGAATTTATTCAAGCGATCCGCAAAAACCTTGAAAAGAAGGTCGGATAAACAAAAAAAGAAGGAAAAACAGTTGTTTTTCCTTCTTTTTTCGTTTATTTGCGGTTACCGTTTTGTTGATTTGGCCGATGCTCGCGCAAGCGGTTGGGATCGCCCGAGCGGCGCATCATTTTGTCCGGCACCTTCATCTTGTCACTAAAGTATTTATCCCATTTATGCCGCTTTCTGCGCCAGAGAATATACTCCACAATGATCCATGCAACGGTTGCAACAACAAAGAAAATAAATCCCGCGATCACAGCACGTTGTCTGATCCACGCTTGTATCGCCTTCAGACTGCTGACGATCGTACTGCGCTCGGCACCGCCCACCGTGTAAAGCCTTGCGGTTCCAAGCACGCGCCCTTCATAGATCACCGCAACGTATCCCACGAAGGTTCCGTCCTCAAAGGGAGCCTCCAGCTCCGTGTCGATCAAACGGATGCTGTAGGTCAGATCCTTTTGGGGATCAATGTCCTTTGGTAAATAAGCATATACGCTCTCCTTGGTGCGTACGCGCACGGCGCTCACCAAATCCGAGACCGTTACGGGAAGGGTACATATATTTTTGTTTGGTCCTAAAATTTCAACGTAGGAATAGGTAGCGTAAACCCAATCGACAAGGCGGTTTGCAATGATGTAGCCGTACTTGTCGGTCTTGTTGTTTTCCGTAATCTCACTGCCGCCCAAAACCACGCAGACATAGGTTTCTTCCTCGTGCTTTGCGATGGTGACCACGCAGTTTCCGTCCGCGGTCGTGGATCCCGCGCTCATTCCGTAGCAATACGGCTGATAATAGCGTGTTTCCTTGTACTGGCAGATCAAGGCGTTGTTGTTATAGAACTGGAAGTGCTCGCCTTTAATGGTGGATTCAAAGGTATACGAATTCTGATCGCACAGCGCCATATAGTTTTGATTTTGATAAGCCGTCAGCGCCAGCAGCGCCATGTCCGAAGCGCTTGTTCGGGAAGCCCCGACAAGACCGGTCAGATCCTCAAAATGCGTGCTATCCATGCCAAGCTCTGCGGCACGTGCGTTCATCAGATCGACAAACGTGTCCATTGATCCGCCCGTGATGTAATACGCCAGCACGTAAAAGGCATTGTTGTAGCTCCCGCAAACGGCAGCGTAAAGCAGATCATAAGCTTGATACGCATCGCCCTTGACAAGGTCAATGCTATGTCCGCCATAGCCCTTCACGGCATTCCAAAGGTCATCGTCAAGATAAATCGAGTCATATAAGTGATCCGCATAAAGCTCACATAAAAGCAAGCCAGACATGACCTTGACGGAGGAGCCCGCGCCCACAACGGTGTTTTCGGATTTGGATACGATCAGCTTACCGCTTTCTACGTGAGAAAGCCAGACCGCGCGCGCCTCATCCGTTGAGGGGAGAGAAGCAGCCTCCTGTGCGGCCGCCGTCGGAAACGCCAAAAGAGGGAGGCAGAAAAGGAGGCACGCACAAAGGCAAATCAGCCGTACCAAAATTAAGCGGCGTTTCATGTGCAGTCCTCCTTTCATTCGTTAAAATTCCTTTGCCATGCGGATATCGCACGCGATCTGTTCACGCAGGGCATCGGTGCTTTCAAATTTTTGCTCGGGGCGTAAAAAGGCCAAAAACGCGAGCTCTACCTCCTTGCCGTACAAGGAGCCGTCAAAGCCGAGTAGATAGGTCTCACAATTGACAAGCGACGTGTTTTCCACGGTCGGTCGCGTTCCTACGTTCGTCACGCCGCGATAACGCGCACCGTCCACAAAGCAATCTGTGACGTACACACCGTGGCGTAGCACCTGAAGCTGCGAAGGGAAGTGCTGGTTGATGGTAGGCGCTCCCAATCGGCGTCCAAGCGCCTTTCCGTGCTCTACAGGAGCCCGAAAGGCATAGGGACGTGTCAGAAGGCAAGCGGCTTCATCGACCGCTCCACGCGCTAAAAGCAACCGTATGCGGCTTGAGCTGACCGTTTCGCCATCCGCGATCACCTCGTTCACAACCGCAACGGGAAGCGAAAGCGCCTTCAGCAGATCGGCAGTTCCTCGTCCCTTATGCCCGAAATGATAGTTAAAGCCGCACACAAGAGCCGCGGCGTGGCATTGCTTCAAAAGGGTCTGTTGGATAAAATCCTGCGGCTCCGTTTCGGCAAGCTCCTCAAAGTCTGCAAGGATCACAAAATCCATGCCTTCCTCGCGAAAGGCGGCAAGCTTTTGCTCGAGCGTTGTAAGGTGCTTTGGGGGCGTTTCCGATAAATAATCGGACGGGAGCGTGCGAAAGCAAAAAACACCGCAGGAAGCATGCGGAAGCTGCTGTGCCTGCAATTGTCGCGCCTCGCGCATCAGCGCCCGATGTCCCAGATGCACACCGTCAAAATTTCCGAGGCAAAGAATCGTTGCCTCGGAAATCGGAGCGGGTTGTAAATTAGCAAGAGAGATACACGTAAGCGGCATTTCAGTTCAGCTCCAGATAGCTTTTGACAAGCTCACGCATCAATTCATCTCGGTCGATCTTGCGGATCAAGGCGCGCGCGTTGTTTGCGTTTGTAATATAGGTGGGGTCCTCCGAGAGCAGATACCCAACGATCTGACCGATGGGATTATAGCCCTTTTCGCTCAATGCTTCATAAACCTCACGCAGGATCGCTTTGCTGTCGTTTACCTCTTTAATCGCGTTTTTTTCGGGATTCATCGCATAACCCTCCTTCCATGGGGAATATACCTATCTTTATTATAAATGATATGATCCCTTTTTTCAAGTCTTTTTTCATATTTTCTTCTTTTTTTCATGCAAAAATCCACCGCCGGTTCCAAAAATAAAGGCAACGGCACAAAAAGTGAGAATTTCAGCGGATTTTTGAGCAAACAAAAGGATTTTGCCGTTTAGCATACGGTAATTCGGCTTGACTCGGATTGTTTGCGGATAATGCCGAAAAATGAAAGTTTTTGCAATATTTTTTGAATTATTTTTCAAAAGCTATTGCAATTTGTGTAGGTATCTGCTACAATATACTCTGTAAGTTTATGGTCAGAGTGTCGGAGATACGCTCTCTTCAAAAGATTCAGCCGTTTGAAGGTGCGTTCCGACAGCGGACAGGGGTGTCCGTTTTGTTCCATGAATATTTTTTTATCTTTATTCGTAAAGGAGTATTTATGCGGAATGAACAAAAATGTGCTAATCCGGCTGAACGGTATTTCCAAGTCTTTTGACGGGGAGTCCGTTCTCGATCGTATCAACCTTGAAATTCACGACAAAGAATTCATCACGCTTTTGGGGCCCTCGGGGTGCGGTAAAACGACTACCTTGCGCATCATCGGCGGTTTTGAATATCCGGATGAGGGCGACGTTTACTTTGACGGCGAGCGGATCAATGACGTACCGCCTCATAAGCGTCAGGTCAATACGGTCTTTCAGCGTTACGCATTGTTTCCTCACTTAAATGTATTTGACAACATTGCATTCGGCCTTCGTCTGAAGAAATGCTCGGATCAAGAGATCAAAGCCAAGGTCAAGGAAATGCTGGCATTGGTCAACCTCAAGGGCTTTGAGCGCCGCAAGGTCAGCACGCTCTCCGGCGGTCAGCAACAGCGCGTTGCGATCGCGCGCGCACTGGTCAATCAACCAAAGGTTCTTCTGTTGGACGAGCCCTTGGCGGCACTTGACTTAAAGCTGCGCAAGGATATGCAGAACGAGCTGAAGAATATCCAGCATCAGACGGGGATCACCTTTATTTACGTTACGCACGACCAGGAGGAGGCTCTCTCCATGTCCGATACGGTCGTGGTCATGGCACACGGACAGATCCAGCAGATCGGCACGCCCACCGATATCTACAACGAGCCCATCAACGCATTCGTTGCGGACTTTATCGGTGAATCCAACATTGTCGACGGTATCATGCTTGAGGATTACCGCGTTAAGCTTGCGGGCCACACCTTTGATTGCGTGGATAAGGGCTTTGAACAAAACGAGTCGGTCGACGTGGTCATTCGTCCCGAGGACGTGGACGTGGTAGCCCCCGAAAAAGGGATGTTGTGCGGACTGGTGACCGCCGTTACGTTTAAGGGCGTTCATTACGAGATCATCGTTGACGTCAAGGGCTTTAAGTGGATGATCCAGACCACAGACTTCGTGGCAGAGGGTGAAACGATCGGGCTTTCGATCGACCCCGATGCCTTCCACATTATGAAAAAATCCGAATTTTCGGGTATGTTCGGTGACTATTCTTCTTTCAGCGACGAGCTGGAGAAGCTTTCCGACGTTACGGAGGAAGTGGAAGAAGAATGAAAAAGCACTCTGTATTTGAGCGGATCGCCGCCGCGCCGTACGTCGCGTGGTCTGCTATGTTCATCATAGGGCCATTGCTGTTCGTGCTTTATTTTGCATTTACGGACCCGAGCGGTGCACCGACCTTTAAAAACATTCTGTCTCTCGGAGCATATGCAAATACCTTTGCCATGTCGCTCAGCTTTTCGCTGATCGCAACCACAATCTGCCTGTTAATCGGGTATCCCTTGGCGTACTGCATGTCGCGTATGTCCGAGCGCGCCAGAAGCATTCTTACGATCCTTCTGATGCTTCCTATGTGGATTAGCCTTCTGATCCGCACCTATTCGCTCATGGCACTGCTGGATAACGGTGGATTGGTCAATTCCTTCCTTGCCACCATAGGTCTCCCAAAGATGAAATTCATCGGTACGGACGGTGCGGTTATTCTCGGTATGATCTACGACTTCTTGCCTTATATGGTGCTTCCGATCTATACCTCAATGACAAAGCTTGACAAGCGTTATCTTGAGGCGGCGGCTGATCTTGGCTGTACACCCGCGCAAACACTGTTTAAGGTCGTTCTTCCTTTGACCATGCCGGGCGTTATTTCGGGCGTGACAATGGTGTTCGTTCCTTCGATCAGCACCTTCTACATCTCTCAGAAGCTTGGCGTGGGTGTCTTTGATCTTTTGGGAGACACGATCGAGCGCCAGTTCCAGAATGCCGTTACGTATCATACGGGTGCGGCGATCTCTTTGGTCATGATGATCCTGATCCTGCTCTCTCTTGCGATCATGAATAAATTTTCGGACAGCGGGGAGGATATCATCGTATGAAATTTTTGTCAAGATTTTATATCGGCTTGATCTTCCTGATCCTTTACGCGCCGATCTTGGTCGTGATCCTGTTTTCCTTCAACGAATCCGGTAACCTGAGCTATTTCAGCGGTTTTTCAATTGAATGGTACCGCGAGCTGTTTCAGGACAGTGAGGCATTGAGCTCGCTGAAAAACTCGCTGATTTTGGCAATCACGTCCTCGCTTTTGGCAACCGTGATCGGAACCCTGGCGGCATTCAGCATTGCACGGTCGAAAAACAAATATTATCAAAGGATCATGGAGTCTGTCTCCAATATCCCCATGATGAACCCCGATATCGTAACGGGTGTGTCCTTGATGCTGTTGTTCGTGGGCGTGTTTACGCTCTTAAAAAGCAACAGATCTCTTGGGTTTGGAACAATGCTCATAGCGCATACCACGTTCAATCTGCCATATGTCATCCTCTCGATTCTGCCTAAATTCAGACAGATGGACAAGAGCCTGACCGAGGCGGCGCGTGACCTTGGCTGCACACCCGCGCAGACCTTTTTCCGTGTGGAGCTGCCGTTTATCAGCCCCGGTATAGTTTCGGGTCTTATGATGAGCTTTACGCTCTCGCTTGATGACTTTGTCATCAGCCATTTCGTCAGCTCTCCTGATTTCAAAACGCTTCCGCTGTACATCTACACACAAACGGCGCACGAGGTCAAATTCAGCATGTACGCCCTGTGCTCGCTGATGATCTTTGCGATCCTGCTCCTCTTGATCGCGGTCAACGTGGCAGGCTCCATGGGCGAGCATCATGCTCGCAAAAAAAGCGGAAAAGGAGGGAACTGATATGAAAAAAAGAATTTTCATCTTGATCCTGCTCCTTGCAATGACCGTACAATTCGCGCTTGGCTTTACCTCCTGTAAGCAAACGGAAAGCGAGGTGGTCACGCTCTACGTGTACAACTGGGGCGAATATATCTCCGACGGCACCGAGGGCTCTATGGACGTCAATCGGGCATTCGAGGAATATTACGCGAAAAACCATCCCGGAAAGACCGTAAAGATCAATTATTCCACCTTTTCCAGCAATGAAAGCATGTATGCAAAGGTGAGTAGCGGATCGACCGCTTACGACGTGATCATTCCGTCCGATTATATGATCGAGCGCATGGTCAAGGAGGGGCTTTTGCAGCCCTTGACCATGGAAAAGATCCCTAATTACGCTTACGTGGCAGACGAGTTCAAGGGTGAAAACGTCTATTACGAGGGCGAAAAGAAGGGAGATAATCCGCCCATCTATTCCGTTCCGTACTTTTACGGCATGATCGGTGTGATCTACAATGACTCCATTGTAGATCCGGAGGATGAGGATATCGGAAGCTGGGATCTGATGTGGAGCCAGAAATATAAGGGCAACATTTTGCAGTTCAACAACAGTCGCGATGCCTTTGGAACGGCGCTGTTGAAGCTCGGATACGATCTTAACAACGCAACCGAGGAGCAATGGAACGAGGCCTTGGAGCTTTTGATGCAGCAAAAGGAGATTATTCAGGGCTACGTCATGGACGAGATCTTTAACAAGATGCAGAGCGGCTCCGCGGCCGTTGCGGCTTATTATGCCGGTGATTATCTTTCCATGCACGAGGAAAATGAGGACCTCAAATTCTTCTATCCGACGGAAGGCACAAACATGTACGTGGACGCCATGTGCGTTCCCAAAAACTCACAGAATCCCGATATCGCCATGGAGTATATCAATTTCATGTGCTCCGAGGAAATCGCGGTAGCCAACGCGCTTTACACCTACTATGCGTCTCCTATGACGCACGTACGCGCAAGCGAGAAATACAAAAGCGAGATGGGCGACGAGGCATACGATATTCTGTACGGTGAATCCGCACAGATCGCACTTGCAAATTCCAAGTATTATCTCAATCTGTCCGCCGAGGGCTTGGAGCGGTTGAATATTCTGTGGGAGCAGTTAAAGTCCAAAAGCCGTATCGGCAACGGGATTTACATCGGCTGCGGTGTGATCCTTGGTG
>JAZRFD010000085.1:0-4577 GCA_045661185.1 Eubacteriales bacterium
ATACCCGCACCAAGCGCCTCGAGGTTCTCCGCACCCAGATCGGTCTTTGCCACGCCGCCGTGCATCTTGAGCGCACGCACGGTCGCAACCAGCACCACCGCGTCGGGACTCAGTCCCGCCATGCGGCATTTGATATCCAGAAACTTTTCAGCACCCAGATCTGCACCAAAGCCCGCCTCGGTAATGGCGTAGTCGCCAAGCTTCATTGCCATTTTGGTGGCAATGACCGAGTTACAACCGTGTGCAATGTTGGCAAAGGGGCCGCCGTGCACAAATGCGGGCGTTCCCTCAAGCGTTTGCACGAGGTTTGGCTTGAGCGCGTCCTTGAGCAGTGCCGCCATAGCGCCTACCGCACCAAGATCACCCGCAGTCACGGGCTTTTCGTCGTACGTGTATGCAACAACGATGCGAGAAAGGCGCTCCTTGAGGTCGGTGATCGAGCTTGCAAGGCAGAACACCGCCATGATCTCGGATGCCACGGTGATGTCATATCCGTCCTCACGCGGCACACCGTTGACGCGACCGCCAAGGCCGTCGGTCACAAAGCGCAGCTGACGGTCGTTCATATCCACACATCTTTTCCACGTAATGCGTCGGGGGTCGATGCCAAGGCGGTTGCCCTGATAGATGTGGTTATCCAGCATGGCCGCGAGCAGGTTGTTTGCCGCACCGATGGCATGGAAGTCACCCGTAAAATGCAGGTTGATATCCTCCATTGGAACGACCTGCGCGTATCCGCCGCCTGCGGCACCTCCCTTGATCCCGAATACGGGACCCAGGGACGGCTCGCGCAGAGCCACCATGCAGTTTTTGCCGATGCGGCGCATACCGTCGGCAAGACCGATGGTCGTGGTGGTCTTTCCCTCGCCCGCGGGCGTGGGGGTAATCGCCGTGACAAGGATCAGCTTACCGTTTTCGCGGGGCGAATCCTTGAGCAACGAATAATCGACCTTTGCCTTGTATTTTCCGTATTGCTCCAGATAGTCTTCGCCTACACCTGCCGTACGTGCGATCTCGGTAATGGGGCGCATTTTTGCGCTTTGCGCAATTTCAATATCGGTTAAATAAGCCATAATTCAGCCTCTCATCCACGGAAATATTTGACTGCGGACTCAAACAGCTTCATGTCGTAAAGTCCGTCTACGTTTTTGTAAAGATCCTTGCCCACACGCTCACTGTGTCCCATTTTACCTAAGACACGACCGTCGGGCGAGGTAATTCCCTCCACGGCATAAATGGAGCCGTTGGGGTTGAATGCGGTGTCCATTGTGGGGTTGCCCGCAAGATCCACGTACTGCGTTGCGACCTGACCGTTTGCGGCAAGTGTGCGGATCAGCTCCTCGGAAGCCAAGAACCGTCCCTCACCGTGCGAGATCGGAACGGTGTAGATCTCTCCAACCTCGGTGCCGCTCAGCCACGGCGACTTGTTCGTGCACACGCGTGTGCGAACAAGCTTGGATTGGTGGCGACCGATCACATTATATGTCAGCGTGGGGCAATTGGCATCGGTGTCGATGATCTTTCCGTAAGGCACAAGTCCCAGCTTGATCAGGGCCTGGAAGCCGTTACAGATCCCCAGCATCAGTCCGTCACGGTTTTCCAAGAGGCGCGTGACCTGCTCCTTGATCGCGGGGTTGCGGAAGAATGCGGTGATAAACTTTGCAGATCCGTCCGGCTCGTCGCCGCCCGAGAAGCCGCCGGGGATGAACACCATCTGGCTCTTGGAAAGCTTCTTGGCCACCGTTTCCACGCTTCTTGCTACGTCGTCGGCCGAGAGGTTGCGGATCACAACGATGTCCGCTTCAGCCCCTGCCCTCTCCATAGCACGCGCGGAGTCATACTCGCAGTTCGTGCCGGGGAACACAGGAATGAGCACCTTGGGGCGCGCCTGCTTGATGGCGGGAGCCGCCGTGCAGTCGCCCGTGAACGCAAAGGTCTCCAGCGTGCTCTTGGCGGGCACCTTTGTAGGATAAACGTCCCCAAGCGTCCCCTCATTGAGCGCGAGAAGCTCTGCGATGCTGGCGCGGTCGCCATCCAGTACGATTTCGGGCTCGACCGTCGTGTCACCGATCTTCAACGCATATTCGCTTGCCACGTCCTCGCTCATTTCCGCAACGATGAAGTCCTGCATCATGCCATTATACCACTCGTTTACGGCACCGCAAGAGCGGAAGCCGATCTCGTTACCGAAGGACATGTTCATCACAGCCTCGGCAAGGCCGTTCTCCACAGCCCAAGCCGCGCGAACCTTACCCTTGCGGCAGAGAGAATGGAATGCTTCCCACGCCGCCTTGGTGGACTCGGGCGTTTCGCTCTTGGGCGCAAACAGATATACGGGGTGACCTGCCTCCTTGAATTCGGGGGAGATCACGTCGCCCGAACGCACGGGCGCGATCGCGAAGGAGATGAGCGTGGGGGGCACGTCCTTGTCAAGGAAGGTTCCCGACATGGAGTCCTTACCGCCGATCGCCGCCGCGTTCAATTCAAGCTGCGCGTCCATAGCACCCAGCAACGCCGCCATGGGCTTGCCCCAGCGAGCGGGCTCGTTGCGCAATTTTTCAAAGAATTCCTGCAACGTCAGGTATGCGTCCTTGTAGTCCGCGCCTGCCGCTACGATTTTTGCCATAGAGTGGTAAACCGCCGTACGTGCACCCGTATAAGGGTCTGCGCACATCAGGTCCGCATCCAGACCCCAAGCCATGACGCTTGCCTGATCGGTCACCTGCCCCGGAAGCATGGGAAGCAGTGCCGCCATTGCCTGCGCGGGGGTGCGCTGGGTCTTACCGCCAAAGGGCATCAGCACCGAGCCCGCGCCGATCGAGCCGTCGAAGCGCTCGACCAAGCCGCGACGGCTTGCGGTCTTAAGATCCGCCGCCATTTCGCGAAGGTCTCCATAAAGTGCCTTCGAAAGCGCGGAGAGATCCTTTTTCGTCACCTCTGCCACGGCATGCTTATCCGCGCCGTTGGTGTTGAGGAACGCGCGGGAAAGGTCCGCAACGGTCTGTCCCTTCCAGGACATCACCATTCTCTCTTCCTCTGTGACAACCGCCACGCGGTATGCCTCAAGGTTCTCGGCAGATGCGTATTCAATAAACTTGTCGGCATCCTCGGGAGCTACGACCACCGCCATGCGCTCCTGCGACTCGGAGATCGCAAGCTCGGTGCCGTCAAGGCCTTCGTACTTCTTGCGCACCGCGTCAAGGTCGATACGAAGTCCATCGGCAAGCTCACCGATTGCAACCGAAACACCGCCCGCTCCAAAGTCGTTGCAGCGTTTGATCAGACGCGTGACCTCGGCATTGCGGAACAGACGCTGAATCTTTCTTTCCTCGGGCGCGTTACCCTTTTGCACCTCGGATGCCATGGTGGTAAGTGACTTCATGTTATGGCTCTTGGAGGAGCCCGTTGCACCGCCGATACCGTCACGACCAGTGCGACCGCCCAAGAGAATGATCACGTCACCGGGGGCCGGACGCTCACGGCGGACGTTGTATGCGGGAGCGGCTGCCACAACGGCACCGCACTCAAGGCGCTTTGCCACGTAACCGTCGTGATAGACCTCTGCCACGTGTCCGGTGGCCAAACCGATCTGGTTACCGTAGGAGGAATATCCCGCTGCCGCGGTCTGGCACAGCTTTCTCTGCGGAAGCTTTCCTACCAGCGTTTCGGAAAGGGGCTTGCGGGGGTCGGCCGCGCCCGTGACACGCATTGCCTGATGCACGTACGCGCGTCCCGAAAGCGGGTCTCGGATGCAACCGCCGATACAGGTTGCCGCGCCGCCAAAGGGCTCGATCTCGGTGGGATGGTTATGCGTTTCGTTCTTGAACATGAGCAGCCAATCCTGATCCTCACCGTTGACGGTTGCCGTTACGTGAATGGAGCAGGCGTTGATCTCCTCGCTCTCGTCAAGCTCGGGGAGCAGACCGCGCTTTTTCAGGGTCTTGACGGCAATGGTGGCAATATCCATCAGGGTCTTGGGACGCTTTGCCGCCTTTTCCTCGCCGTAGACCTCTACGCGTGCCGCAAGATAGCGCTCATATGCGCGCGCCACCGCGGGATCGTCGATCTTGACGTCGTCGAGGTGGGTCGAGAAGGTGGTGTGACGGCAGTGATCCGACCAATAGGTGTCCACCACGCGGATCTCGGTGATGGTGGGGTCACGCTTTTCCTCGTTTTTGAAGTAATTCTGCAAAAATTTCAGGTCGTCCAGATCCATCGCAAGTCCAAGACTGTCAAGCAGCTCGGAGAGTCCCTTTTCGTCAAGCGAGATAAAGCCCGTGACCGTTGCAACGGTTGTGGGCGTGCCGTATTCAATGGCCAGCGTTTCGGGCTTTGCAAGCTCTGCCTCGCGGCTCTCTACGGCGTTGATGACGTACTTTTTGATCTTTGCCACGTCCTCGTCGGTCAAAGTGCCTCCCAGAACGTAAACCTTTGCAGAGCGCACCGTGGGACGCTCGCCCTGACTCTGGAGCTGAATGCACTGCGCCGCGGAATCGGCTCTCTGGTCAAACTGACCCGGGAGCGGCTCGACCGCAAACACAATGCCACCCATGTCATCGACCTCATCCGTCACGATA
>JAZRFD010000086.1:0-19117 GCA_045661185.1 Eubacteriales bacterium
GCTTTTGTTGCGTGAGTAATTGATGCGTGCGTCCTACTCTTTCAACGAACGGAGAGATTCTTTGTAAGACAGAAACTCTGCGTTGTCGGGTACGGTCTGCAAAACGTAAGTAATTCTTCCCATCAAGGAGCGGACATATCCCTGCTTATCTGCCACACACAGCCGCCTTAAATGCTCGTCAATGCCAAATCTTTTTATATAATGCATTTCCTGCCGAATGTTCTTTTTATATTCTTTTGTAATATTGAGCTTTTCATTGACAACAATGCCCGTCACGGTTTGTCGTTTGGTACTTGGAATAACGGCGGTTTTGCGATTTTTCAAAAACAATCCAAGCTTATACAGCTCCTCTTTTACAAGCGCTATCATCTCCCGCTCGTCAAAATCACCCGAAAAAGTCATATCGTCGCAGTATCTTGTATATGAGATCCCTCTTCGGGCGCAAAAACTTCCGATTTTCTCGTCAAAATCATACATCAGGATATTGGTAATGGCGGGAGATGTCGGTGCCCCCTGCGGAAGCGATTCCTTATAGTAACAAAGCCTCGTCAAAAGAATACGGATGGGCTCTGAATATTTCTCTTGGAAGAACACAATATCCTTAACGCGCGAATACAGAATATTATCGAAAAAGCCTTCGATGTCCAGCTTCAGAACCTTTTTCTTGCCGACGTGGAGCTTTGCGTTGCGCTGCACGCTACTCCCCACCTTGTAAGCCATTGCATATTTTGAAACAGGATATTGCGTGAGGATGTGATCGGCAATGGACCGTTGTACTTTTTTTAAAATCAAATCGGGAACGGAGAGCCTTCGCTTACTTCCGTCACTCTTCGGAATGAACACGTTATGATAATGCTTCTCAAGATTATGACTGAGCCCGTACAAGGTTCTTGCAGGAAATCCCAGATCCCGTTCAATAAAAGCAAGTTCTCTGTAAACGATCATAGCGCTCTCCTTTCCCGATTGATAGCAGAACAACACTAATTTGCACGGCGAAACGCACAAACGTATTTTTGCAAGGTGAGTTTGCGAAGCCTTGCGGCGAATACGTTGAGCATTTCGGCTGAGTGGAACAAGCCCGACCACAAAAGTTTCCGGAACCCCATGGGTGGAGGAAAGCTTTTGTAGGGTTTGTGCAGCGAACGTGGTATGCTTGAGTGAAAAGATGACGACTCGCCATCCCTTTCGGAAACCGAAATACACTGTTGTTCTATAGAGTATTATACAATACACTTCGGTTAGTGTCAAGTCTTTTTTTATATTTGGTGATTACCGCAAAAGCACGGGAGAGTACCCTCTCCCGTGCAAATGATTTTAAACCGTTGCCATTTTGTTGAACTTCTGCTTTTCTTGATTGAGCTTCTGATCCTCTGCCTGCTCGGTCTTGTACCAGCCGTGGGCGGTCATCTCGGCAAACAGCGCCTCCTGCATGCGGTGCGTGTCCTGCAAAAGCGACATCAGGCAGGACTTGACAGCGGGCGTTGCGGCCTCGCAGCAATAGGTGTTATACACGCCCGTCAGAAACTTTTCCGTGGAGAGCAGGTCGGTCATCATTTCCTGCTCGGTCATCTTCTTGCTACATTCCATCTCCGTCACCTCACTTCAGGTTTGCATACAGCTCGTCAAAATGACGCTGATGCTGTCCCACCATCTGCTCGCAATGATTCTTCAGCGCGCTGTCGTTCATATCGCAAGCGTACATCCTGCATTTTGCCACCATGTTTTCCTCCATGGTCAAAAGGTCGGACAATGCCGAAAGCTCCTTACACGTGATCTGTGCCATTGTTTTATCCTCTCAAATATGCGTTTTTGATCTCCTCGATCGTCTTTTCCTCGTATCGGCAAACGTCGCGCGCCAAGCGCAATGCGCTCTCGGACGCATTGGTGTTTTCGCTCTCGCGGATCTGCTTGAGCATGTCATTGACACCCATTGTCGCGCCCTCAACCAGCATCTCTGCCAGATGTGAGGACGTGGAGTCACGCATGGTGTTCATTGCCATACCCATTTTTGCCATCGCTTTGGTCACAACGCCCTCTTCCATGGGCTTGACACCTTCCTCGCCCAGCAGCTTTGCCGCGCGTGATGCAAACGCCTCGTAGACGCTCAGCTGCACGGTCATGTCGCTCTTGAGCCGCTCATCGGTCACCTTGGGCATCAGATTCAGGATCGAATCGCTTGCCATTTTGACGTTTTTATAGATTGCCTGCAATAGGTGCGCGGTCTGCTTCGTTTTCAATGCTTCTGCCATTGCTTTCCCCTCCTTTTCGTCGAAATTTGATGAAAAAATCAAAAAGAGATACGGCTTTAGTGTTAACCGTATCTCTTTTTTTATGCGTTTTTATTTGTGTCAAACTGCGGCAGTCGCTTCGCTCGGAATATTGGAAATCTCGATTCCCGCAACCATCATTTTGATGCTACCGTCCTCAACCAGCTCCTCGGTGGTCTTGTAAGGCGTGGTATAATCTTCCTCAACAAAATCCTTAACGGGCGGCAGCTGCAGGCCGTCATTGCAAACCATGTCGATAAGCTCCAGCGCGTGCTTGAGCTTGCGTGGGCCCTTGACCTTGATCAGCGTGGGCACGTTTGCATATTTCTTTTTATCGGAAACGTCGGTGACGTTGTATTTGCCGTCCTCGATCGCCTCGATTGCAACGGGATCCAGCGCCAGATACAAATACAGCGTTTTTGCCTTTGCGTTGACCTTTGCGATGTAATTTCTGCCCTTATTGAAGGACTCGTTGCCCCAACTGACGCGTCCCTTGACGCCCTTGTAGGACATAAGCTTGTTTTTAATGACGGAGTAATATGCCTGCACGTCGCCCTGCGACTGGATCAGGCGAGAGCGGAAGCTGCGACGATAGCGGGTCACGAGCTGTATCTCCCCTGCCGCCTCGCGGGCAAGCAGTGCCGCGTATGCATCGGGCTCCTCCTTGGCGTCAATAAACTCCACGCCAGAGAGATTCAAGCCCGCAAAGGACTCATTTTCGTCGTCCTCGCGCTCGTCATCATTCTCGTCTGCAACCATTGCCAAGGTCGGGACCGTTTCCTCGGCTACGTCCGAGACCGTCTCCTCGGCATCTGCCTCACACACGCATCCGGGCTGCTCGACCGCGCCCTCAACACACGCAGCCTTGGCACGCTTTGCGTCCGCAAGCTTATTCCATGTGCGGTCAATGGCCTACGCCAGCGTGGGGATAAAATCACCGTCCAAAAGCACACCCGCGCAAAGATGCGCGCTGACCAGGCCGCTCAGCTTATTGAGCTTCAGCGCCTCGGGGGCCTTTTTACCGATTTCGCAAACAGCACGTGCAAGCTGCTTCGTTCCCATCAAAGCCGTCGTAACTGCATCAGCGGCGGTGCAGGTTGCCTCCAAAAAATCACGTCCGATTCCGTTCAGTCCGTCCTTGTTGCAAGCCATAGTTGTTCCGTTCCTCCTTTTTTGTCGGTTACACCGACAAACGTTCCTCTTTTATTATACACTCTTTTTGAATGCTTGTAAATAGATTTTTTAGGATTTCTCTATCGTTTTTTTATTTTTTGGCGGCGATTTTTTGCTTACGCACGTCCGTTCCGTAAAAAGGAATGACTTGAAATTCTCCCGTCAAGCGGCTGGCAATGCGGTCGCTGTAAAGCTTGCGCAGATCCGCGGGCATGAGGTTTGTGCTAACGATCGTCGGCTTTTCCAAATTCAAGCGCGTGTTGAGCACGTGGTAAAGACAGGAGAGCGTGAACTGGTTGACCACCTCAGTTCCAAGATCGTCAATGATCAAAAGATCGCAATCCACGTATCTCGCCGTGTCATCGGTCCCCTCGGCGGCAATGCCGTTTCCAAAGCGACGGATCTCAAAATCCGAAATCATGCCGACAGCGCTGTTATAAAACACGTCGTAGCCCCGCTCGATCACCACGCGCGCGATGGCCGTGGACAGATGCGTTTTGCCAAGCCCCGTGCCACCCAAAAACAGAAGGCTTGAGGGCATGGGCTTGCCGCTTTCGATCGAAAAGCCGTATGCATATTCGCGCAAATTTCGGTAGTTGTCGCTCATCGCCTGATATTCCTCGGGACGTGCGCGATAGAAGTCCATTGAAAAATTTTCAAAGGATTGCTTGCGAAGCAGCGCCGACAGTCCCGATGACTGCATCCCCGCCGCCACAAGCGCGCGTCTCATGCAAGCACACATTTTGATCCCAACGTAACCCGTATCGCGGCATTTGTCGCACTCGTATCGCGGCTCGGTATAGTCCTCGGGAAAGCCGTTTTGTGCGAGTAGATTTCGACGCATGGCTACGATGCGCTCGTTTTCCGCACGCAGCTCCAAAATTCCGTTTTGCACGTTCCCCTCATTCATGGCGTTTTGCAGAACGCGTACGCCAAAGGTGGAAAGCTGTGCGTCCAGATCCTTGAGCGCGGGAATGACGCGGTAGACCTCCGCACGACGCAGCTCCGCCTCCTCCTGCGCGCGCAACGCTTTGGTGGCGTAATCGGCGCGGATCCGTCTGAAATTATCTTTATTATATCCCATTGCCTTCTCCTGTATTAATCCTCGCGGCGCGCGCTGAAGCTGCGCTGCAATGCCGCTTCAAAGAAATCGTCCGTATCAAAGCTGTTACCAAGCACCGTTGAGTCTGCCGACTTTTGCTCCTGCCGTCTCTTTTCCTGCGCCGCACGGATCTCATCCAGCGTTTTGAGCCCCTCTGCGTTCCAG
The DNA here is from genome assembly GCA_045661185.1 of Eubacteriales bacterium. Taxonomy (GTDB): domain Bacteria; phylum Bacillota; class Clostridia; order Oscillospirales; family CAG-272; genus UMGS1865. Next base: position 4,708 of record JAZRFD010000086.1, read on the forward strand.
CGCTCCAAAATGGCGTTGGCATACGCCACCGACGGCTCGTTTGTGGCGGTCACGGTCATTTCATATGCCTCGCGAACCACGTCAATGCCGTATCCAAAGGAGACCCACGCCGCAAGCATCTTGCTCTCACGACTCGTCAAAGCGCGCTTTTGCATGCCAAAGAGTGCGCGCACCTGCCCCTCAAACGCGTGCATCAGTCGCGCGACGCGGAATTCCTCCTCCATTGCCTCGGCATCGGTGATCCCCTTGTCTACCAGCGTATACGCGTATTTTTCGATGGCACGCAGGTTGGTTTTGCCAATATCCTTGCAATAAGCCAGCAAAAGAAGAATACACTCCTCGCTGAGCGAAAGGTAATCAAGCATGCCAACCAGAATATTGATGTCGCTCGGATTGAACATTTTTCCAAGGATGCGCTGTGCTTCGTCAACCGTGGCACGCACGCTCGCGCGGCTCTCCATAAGATCTGCCAGCTCCGTGGATGTATAATTGGGCAGCTCGTCCGCACGCTGCAAAAGCACGCGCTTTGTGGGCTTCTTCTGCGCGGGCACCTCAACCGCCGCCATGGCAGGAACGGCATCCCCTTCCTCTATAAGCACGCCCGCATCCTTCCAGAATTGCAGGCTTTCCTTGAGTGCCTTTTGGTCACAATCCGCAAGCTTTGCCAGCTGTCGGGGCTTGTCGGTCAGAGACAGGTCGGACGCAAGCCAGAGCAATACACGCAACGCCGCGGCATCCGCCTCGGGCAACAGAGCCAGTACCGATCCCGGCAGAACGAGAGCATCCTGCTGAAAATTCAATTTCATTGATCTGCGTTCTCCGTGTTCTTCTTATTTGCGTGTGCCGACTTCCAACGGCAGATCTCATAGTTCAGGCTCATAAGCGAGTCGCCAAGGTGGACGTTCTCCACCACCGCCTCGTCAAAGCTATAGGTCAGCTCCTTGCCCGTAAAGTTCCAAAAGCCGACGACTCCCGCCGCCATCAGACGCGCACATTCCTCCTGCGCGCACTCCTTGGGCAGCGTCAGCACCGCCATATCGACCTTATTGGATGCGCAGAACGCCTCCAGCGCCTTCATGTCGTGGATCTTCACGCCACCGACCTCACGTCCGATCAGCTCTGCGTCAACGTCGAACATCGCGATGATATCCACACCGCGCTTTTCAAACATGGTCGAGCGCACGATCGCGCGGCCAAGGTCGCCCGCGCCAATAATGATCGCCTGGATCCCCGCTCCCACACCGAGCAGCTCCGAAATTTTTGTGTAAAGATAATTGACGTTGTAGCCGTAGCCCTGCTGACCAAAGCCGCCGAAGAAGTTCAGATCCTGACGGATCTGCGACGCGGTCACGCCCATCATCTCGGAGAACTCGCCCGAGCTGATGCGCATCTTACCCTGTCTGATCAGCTCGCGTAAATAGCGGAAATAGCGCGGCAAGCGGCGGATGACAGCGGGAGAAACAAAGGGGCGGTCGATCGCCTCATTGTTGGCTTCTACTTGCAAATTGTTTTCAAATTCCATCATATTTCTATCCTTTCCGATGGGCATCCGCCATTGGCCGAACGCCTGTTTTTTTCGGATTTGTGCATTTTAACAGTTACCCGACGGTAACCGCGTTTTTTGTCGACCGTTGTCGGATTCAGTTTTCCACACTGTAAAAAACTGTATTTTTTCAACAAACCCCACAGACTTTTCCACAAAAGTTGGACTTTTTTCCTGTCTTTTTGGATTTTTCACATGTTTTTTCCAAAAAAAGCGCTCAAATCAAGTGTTTTCAACAACCTGTGGAAAACCCCTGTGGAAAAATTGAAATTTCGTTTTTTGAGAAAAAGAAATGCAATTTCGTTCAAAACGACGAAATGAATATTTTTTCAAAAAAGGCTTGACAAGCCCATTCTCACAGTCCGTCGTCGGACGCGGAGGCATTCAGGCTCGTATCGGCAAAATTGCCACGGCAAAATTGGAAATATCCCGCCGCCGCGATCATAGCGCCATTATCACCGCAAAGCGCGCGCTCGGGCATTGCCAGACGCACACCGCACGTGCGGCACATATCCTCCAAGGATGTGCGCAGATGCGAGTTTGCCGCCACGCCCCCGGCCAGCACCAGCGTTTTCATGCCGCTTTTTTGTAATGCCAGCTCCGCTTTTTTCGTAATGGCCTTCACAATGCGGTCGGTATACGCGGCCGCCACGTCGGCATGGTTGACGGGTGCTCCCTTTTGCTCCATGCTGTTCAAATAGTTTAGCGTTGCCGTTTTGATACCGCTGAAGGAGAAATCAAGCGTGTCTCCCGCCAGCGCGGGCGACGGCAGCGCGATGGCCTTTGGATCACCCTCGTACGCCAGTCGGTCCAGCGCGGCGCCGCCGGGATACGGAAGCCCGATCACACGCCCGATCTTATCGAACGCCTCGCCTGCGGCATCGTCGCGCGTTCCGCCGATCTCCTCAAAGGTGGTGTAATCCGTGACCTTGTAGATCGAGGTGTGCCCGCCCGAAACGACAAGCGCCAAAAAGGGGGGCTCAAGCTCGGGATGCGCCAGATAGGCCGCTGCCACGTGGCCGTGGATATGGTTGACCGCCACAAGCGGGATCCCGCGCGAGTAGGCCATGGATTTGGCAAAATTGACCCCTACCAAAAGCGCGCCGATGAGCCCCGGAAAGGCTGTAACGGCAACGGCACCGAGATCCTTTACGGTAATTCCCGCCTTTTCAAGCGCCTCGTACGTGATTTTTGAAATTGCTTCTATGTGCGCGCGGCTCGCGATCTCGGGTACCACACCGCCATACAAGCGGTGCACGTCGATCTGCGACGCCACGATGTTCGAGCAGATCCTGCGCGTTCCCTCCCCCATTTCCACAACGGCGGCAGAGGTTTCGTCGCAAGAGCTCTCCATTCCCAAAATGTACATATCTTCTCTCTTTTCTGAATAATCCGTTCCTATTTTGTCAAGGGCAGGAGCATCACACATGCGTCCTCGGTCGGGTGGCGGTAAAAACGCTTCCTCACGCCAGCCGTTAAAAAGCCCATGGAACGGTACAATGCGATCGCGGCCTCGTTTGAAGCACGCACCTCCAGCGAAATCTCCTCAACGCCTCGCGCACAGGCGTGCGCGATCAGCTCCGCAAGCACCGCGCGTCCACATCCGCATCTGCGGTATTGCGGAAGCACGGCAATATTTGTGATCTGTGCATCGAACGGCGAATAGATCATACCGCCGTACGCCACGATCTCGCCGTCTGTTTCACAACAAATGCCGACGGCGTCCTCGGTCAAAAGAAGCTTTAGTGCCTGCTCGCTCCACGGCTCGGAAAAGCATTGCTTTTCAATCGTCGCGGCATCGCCGAGATGCCTCTCTTCTAAACGCAAAACGTTCATAAATCCTTCTCCAATCCAAGGATCTGCGAAACTCCTTTGGCGATCTGCTCCATGCATTCGCTATAAACCGCATCATCTCCGCCATAAGGGTCCGCGATCTGCTGTGGCATGCACGCAATGCGATCCGCCGCTTGCGGAAAGCGCATCAAAAGCTCCATGGCGTGCGTCGGTGTCATACCGATCAAAAGGTCGAAGGACGCGGCATCCTGCTCTGTGACGGTGTGTGCCGTGTGCTTGCGGTAGTCGTGCGATGGGATCGGCTGAATACCCGCACGCTCGAGCGCCTGGCGGGCACCGTGCGAGATCGGCTCGTTTTCATGGGCGTAGAGCCCTCGACTAAAGGCTTCAACGCGAGGTGGTATCATGTCTTGCAGCTCGGGCGAAAGCCCCTTCAACGCCTTGTTTTTGTCCTTATGGAGAAGATCGTTTGCAATCGCCTCTGCCATGGGAGAGCGGCAGGTATTCCCCGTGCACACGAAGCAAATGCGTTTTGCCGACGCTTCATCGCGCTCCGTGTGCGCACATTGTTCCTTCAACAGCTCTGCCATCGCTTTCTCCTCCACTTGGAATCAGATGAATCAATATCCGAATACGCCGCTGAGCGAATCGTCGTTTTCGATCCACTCGTTTACGTCGATCACGCGGAACTCGTCCTTTGTGTCTCTCAGAACCACGCTTGCAATCCCCGCGTTGATCACCTGTCTCTTGCACATCATGCAAGAGGAGATCTCAGACTCAAGCTCACCCGTCTTTGCGTTAACGCCGACCATGTAAAGCGTTGCACCCAGCATCTGGTCGCGCGGTGCGGAAATGATCGCATTTGCCTCAGCGTGCACCGAGCGGCAAAGCTCGTATCGCTCCCCTCTCGGAATGCCCAGCTTGTCACGCATGCAGACGCCAAGATCGGTGCAATTTTTGCGTCCTCTGGGGGCTCCGTTATATCCCGTTGAAATAATGGAATCGTTTTTGACGATGATCGCGCCGTACATTTTACGCAGACAAGTCGACCGTTCCGCAACGGTTTGCGCAATATCAAGGTAATAATTATGCTTGGAAACTCTATCCATTGACGGTACTCCCTTCAATAGCGACACTTTGCCACTATATATCCTTATTATATCATTATATAACATTTATACGTTAAAATCAAGACCTTATCAATATTTTTTCAAAGAAAAGGCGTTGTGCAAAAGCACAACGCCCAAATCTTTTTGTTTTATTCGTTGCCGCCGTCTTCAACGGGAGGGACAACGGGAATATCAGCCGCGGGCTTTACGCCTGCAAGGAACGCGTCGATTACTGCCTGCTCAGCAGGAGTGTACTCGCCCCATGCATCGTCCGCTACGGACTGTGCGCTTGCGCGGTGGGTTCTGGAATAGATGTTGTATTCGATTCCATTCGGAAGAACGATACGAACGTAGTTGACGCCCGTGAACAGACGGTCAATGTTCTTTTCCTTAATATCAAGGATGGATCCGCAAATGTGCGTGGTCGTTTCGTCACCGTCCAGATCGTAATAGTAATCCTTTATGCCGGGGATATCGAGATAATCGGTGATGCCCTTTGCGTTCAGATTCTCAAAGGAAAGATCCACACCGTCAAGCATATCCGTGGGGATGATCAGCGTACCGAAGCTAACAGACTTCAGGCTGATCTCACTCTCGGGATTGTCAACCATTGCGTACAGTGCGTTCAGCGCGTCAAGATCCACTTTGGAAGCGAAGCGCAGACCCGTGGGAGAGGTAAAGCGAATGCTTGCGCCCTCCATCGCCAAAAGCTGACTGGTTCCTACCTGCTCCTTCAGGTCGAACACCTTTGCGTCGATCTCAATATCGGAAGACTTATAGAATACGTTGGAATCGGTAACGGTCGTGTAGAACTGGCCGTTTGCGTAAATGTCTGCGGAAAGCATTGCCTCGACCAAAACGGTCTCTGCCTTGCCACCGCCAAGCTCGGTTACCATCATTTCGTCAAGATAAAGCTTACCCTGACGGTTCAGGCTACCGGTCATGACCTTTGCAGCGACCCATTGATTCTTTGTAAAGGAGATGTCGTTGAAATAGTACTCGGTACCGCTGATGATCTTTGCCAAGCGACCGCTGATTGCGGCTACACCGTTGATGTACAAGGTGTAAGAGCCGTTGGACAGGTTGATTACCGTACTGAAGGTATTCCATCTTCCTCTTTCAATGGTTACGGAAGGAGCAAGACCCGTCTCCTCGGAAACGGTGGCTCCGGCAAAAGTAACGATCGGATCAGACGAAGGATTGGAGGCATCAATCGTGTAAAGATTGATCTCTGTATACGACTTATCGCTCTGCATGGGATATGCGAAAGGAGAGCCGAGAACGTCGATATGCGCGCCGATGGCTTGGATCTGGGATTGGATCTTGGAAACCGCGTCAGAGGTGAGATAATAGTCAGACTCCAGAACCACGGTCTTGGAATCCAAATAGGTTACAGAGCCGGTCTTGGGCTTGAAGTTTGCGCCGATGTTGCCCGAATGGGTCAAGTCGATCATGGCCGACTTATTGCCGTTACCTTCAAAGTCAACAACAGCGGAAATGGGAAGAGAACCGTCGAAATAGGTATCAAGAATCGTACCGATCTCTTTATCCTCATAGTCTTCCTCGAACTCCTTGCTATAGCCAAGGTATGCGAAAAGATCTGCCATCTTGGAGCCGTCGTAAACTGCGAGGTTGTCGATCTGCGCAAAGCCATGGTAATCCGATACATTACCGCCACGGAGGAAGTGACCGATGTTCCAGCTATTAGCGTTTACAGATGCGCAAGGGCCTACCCAATGTCCGGTTGCGGGACCGTTGGGTGAAGAAAGGTCCGCGTCCTGTCTGACGCACATCAGCTCGCCATCAACGTAAATTACACAAGTACCGCTTCTCAGGTCAGCGGCAATCAGAATGTTGACCCACGTACCGAGATCAACCGTTTTCGTGCCCGGGATCAACGCCGTTTTTGCGTCGTTCTCGTGTGCCTTGAGTGTGATCTTTCCGTTTGAAGGATGACCCAAGCTCATAAAGTCGAAGTTCTTTTTCTGCGTTTTGATAACGCCATCTTCCTCATACTGATAAGTAGCGGCAACACGGATATCCATACCGCGGGTGAGCGCCTCTACGGACTCATCCACATCGGGCGTCTCGGGATCATCTTCAACAGCTGCGGAGAAGAAATAATCTGCGCTGAAGACCAGAATATCGGACGTGAACGCGGGATGCTGTGCATATGCATACTTACCAACGTTGTTGACAGTGCCGTTGTAAACGTCCTTAAATTCTTCGGTTGTAATGTGAAGAGAGGTTGCCACGAACTTGGAGGTATCGTTGATCTTGCGCTTAATGGTCTTGGAAACGGGACCGATCTTGGGGGTGGTGACCACCTTCATGCGCGGCGCCGTAACGTAGATCAGGTTACCGTTTTCATCGAACTTGAGGGAGCCGTCAGGGTTTGTCTCAAACATCGGAATACCGAGAACCGGATCTATCACAGGGTCCATGATCACGTTGCCCTGATCATCCAGAACAGGCTCGGTCTTTTCAACCCAGACAGGGTTACCCTGTTTGTCAAACTTGAGATTTCCGTTCGCATCTTTAGCCTGAACGTAAACGGGATTTCCGTCCTCATCAAACTTGGGCGTTCCATCCTCATTCGTCTCCTGGAGGTATACGGGAACCATGATGACTTTTCCGTTCGCATCAACCTGCTCACCGATGACCTGGTTACCGTTTTCATCCAAAACAGGTACCCAAATAACCTCACCTTTTTCGTCGACCTCGTTGATTTCTAAATAACCCTTAACGATGATATCGGCATACTTAACAGGATTGCCATCCATATCGGTAATAGTGTCAATCTCAATCGCACAGGAATTGGTGTTTACGGGACCGGCAACACGATAGGCCACGCCGTTGGAAAGGGGCTTAATCGTTCCCTCCACATACGGAACCGCCGAACCGTCCGGAAGAATTGTGGTGCTGACCGTAGCATCCGAAATAGTAGTAAACGTGTCTCTGCCCTTGTTGAAGCACACGTAAAACGTATTCGGATCGCCGACAGGCTTACAGTCGATCTGCAGGACGTTACCGCGCCCCTCGGGACCCGCAACAATACGCGCGGTGGAAGGACCCTTGACCACTGACGTTGTGCCGAGTGCCAACTCGTCAAAGTTCTGAGCATACAGCGTGTTCGGAGCTGCGACACCGGTTGCACCCGGGGTCACGACCGTAGGTTCTGCAACTGCGGGGATGCTGATGACCGGAAGGATCATCATCAACGCGAGTAGCAGAGCTGTGATTTTGCGAGCGTTGTTTTGTTTCATAACAAATTCTCCTTTTTCCGTATTTCGGGCTTGCGATACCACCCGAACCCAAACGGTCTTACCCGTTTGAAGCAATGCCGTACCTAGACATTATCTTATATAATATTATAGCACAACACCAAAACCTTGTCAATTAAAAAAGCGTCCAAAAAAGCGTCCTCTTTTTTATTACTATTTACCAAATCTTGTGATCGCGTTTGCACCAACGCTCACAAAAAACGATAAAAACGGACACCCATAGGAGTGTCCGTTTCCATCAGATCGCATAGCCGCCGTCAACGCCAAGCACCTGCCCCGTGATAAAGGACGCCTTGTCGGATGCCAAGAAGCAGACTGCCGCCGCGACCTCCTCCGGATTTCCAATTCGACACAAAGGAGTGGCATCGCAAAGCTCTGCTCGCGTCTCCTCATCCAAGGCGGCGTTCATGTCGGTGTCAATCACACCCGGCTCAACGCAATTGACCGTTATATGAGAGGGGCCCAGCTCCTTGGCAAGCGCCATGGTCATGCCGCGCAGCCCCGCCTTGGCGGCACTGTAATGCACCTCGCACGACGCGCCAGTTTTCCCCCACATAGAACCTATATTCACGATGCGTCCGCTTTGCTGCGCGATCATAGTCTTTGCAGCGACACGTGTTGCATAAAAGGCTCCTCCGAGATTGGTATCGAGCATTTGGTTCCAATCCCCGTCCGTCAGGTCCGTAAAGAGCTTGATCTGCGAAATGCCCGCATTGTTAACCAGCACGTCGATGCCTCCCAACGCCTGTATTGCCTCCTCGATCCCACGCGTGGCATCAATGGCGTTGCTAAGATCCGCACGCACGGCGTATGCCCCCGTCTGATCGCTCAAATGAAGCGCCGCATTGACATCCGAATGGTAAATAAACGCTACCGTATCGCCGTTTTTGACAAATTCACGCACGCATGCGGCACCGATCCCGCGCGAGCCGCCCGTTACCAGAACTCTCATGATGTTTACCTCTCAATCATTCGTAATCGGGAAAAAGCGTTCCCCATCGCAATCAAACACAACGTCACCCGAAAGATCCGTGCGGAAAACACGCACTCCCAGCCGCTGCAAGCGCAGCAACACGTCACCGTGCGGATGCCCGAAGCTGTTTTCCGCACCGCAGCTGATCACCGCCCACGCAGGAGCGATCGCATCAAGAAAGACCTGCGAATTGGCGTCCGACGAGCCGTGATGCGCCACCTTGTAAAGATCACACGACAGATGAAGCGCACCGTAGCGCTCCAGAAGCCGTGCTTCTGCGGCAGCACTCAAATCTCCCGTAAACAAGGCTGAGACATTTTGACAGGTGACCTTGAGAGCGATACCGCCATCGTTTTCCGCGCCGGCCTCCAACGGAGCAAACGCAAACACGCTCACGCTACCGATTTTGACCACTACAGACTCTTGCAAAACGCGCACTCGCGCATTTTTGCACGCCGTCAAAAGGCGCTCGTTTGCCTCGGAATCCCCTTGATGGGCAGAGATCCAGACCTCCTTTGCGGGAAACCGTGTCAATACACCGTCGGCACCGCCGATATGATCCTCGTCACCATGTGTGAAGATCGCCAATTCCAATTCGGTCACGCCAAGGGCGTCAAGCTTGCGGCAAAGGGTATCCTGCGAATCCTCGGGACCCGCGTCGATCAGTACGTCGCCCGCACTCGTCCTCAAAAGGATGCAATCCCCCTGCCCCACGTCCAAAAAGATCACGCGAAGCGGAAATTCTTTCTCTTGCCGAGCGGGCATACACGCGGTATAAAGCAAACACGCGCTGATTATGATCAAAATGCACACCAATCGCTTCACGCTACAACTCCTTTAAGGCTTCTGTAAATCATTATAACAGATGCCGCGGCGTTTTTCAATAGGAAAATTGCTTTTTTTGCACACGTATATGCGTTTTCGGAACAGTTAAAAGAAAAAACGCGCATATTTTTGCGCGTTTTCTCTTTACCAAGACAGTAAAACAACAAATTTTAAATTCATCATCACGACGCAGGCGACGCCGAACGCGACACCGATTATCTGCCGCACGGAAAGCTTATCCTTGAACAGAAAAATGCCGACGACAGTCATCGTGACCGTCTGCAGCCCCGCATACGTGGGGAACATAAATCCGCCGTCGATGTACTTCATGCCCGTCATATAAAGCTTTTGGAAGATGCCGAGAACAACACCGATCAGGATCACATAAAGCCACGTGTGCTTATTCCAAAAGCCGTACGTGCAGCGTTTTTTGCCCTTTCCCAACGCGCCGATCGCGTACCACGCAAACGCCAAGACCGAAGCCCCGACGTACATGCAAACCACAAAGCCGTTGTCCTGCCCTGTGCTCTCGCTGAAGTTGCGGGTGAATACCTGCATCAAAATTGTACTCGCGCTCGTTCCAATGAGTGAAAGGAGCAGCAGGATCAGCCACTTTGCGTTGACCGATTTGGCATTCCCCTCTTTTTTGACTCCCAAAAGCATGGCAATCACCAAAAGCACGACACCGATCAGGTGCGACAGATAAAGATCCTCACGGTACACAATCACGCTGAACACCGTGACGATCAGCACGCTGAAATTGGTAATGAGCACAGAAAGAGACACGGGGCCGCACTGAAGGGCCAATGCATAAGAGGTTTGAAACAGGAAGGTACCAATTGCCGCGCAAAGCGCGAGCAAAAGTCCTTGCCATGCAGGAATTTCGGGACGGAACACAAGCGCCAATACGATCGCGATCACAGCAAAAAGCTGCGCGTTGAACAAAACGCTGTCTGCCGTGCTGCGGATATAGCGGCGGCTGGACGCCCCCTGCAGCGTGACCTTGGTAACGGCAAAGATCACCATTACGCAGATCATTAAAAATTGTAAAAGCTGTGATTCCCGAAGCCACTCCATACGCTCTTTCCGCTCCTTTTTTGATTCACTCCATTATACTCCTTGGCATCTCCTCTGTCAATCCCAAAATCATGCAAAAAGCAATTTTTTCGAGCAATTTTTCAGGCAAAAATGAATAAGACCCGTTCTTGCTTGTGCAAAAACGAGTCTTATTCCTTCAAATCTCAGATCAGATCTGTTCCTTGACCTTGGAAGCCTTACCTACGCGGCCGCGCAGATAGTACAGCTTCGCACGTCTGACCTTACCAACGCGGGTAACGTCTACCTTAACTACGTTGGGGGAATGGATCGGGAAGGTCTTCTCAACGCCGACACCGTAAGAAATACGTCTTACCGTGAAGGTCTCGGAGATACCGCCGCCATGCTTCGCAATAACGGTTCCCTCAAACATCTGGATTCTTTCGCGGTTACCCTCTTTGATTCTGTTGTGAACACGCACGGTGTCACCAATGCGAATTACGGGTACCTCTTCCTTCAACTGCTCGTTCGTAAAAGCCTCAATCAAATTCATTTTTGAGCCCTCCTATAATACCGGATGTTCATGCGAGCATTGCAGCGGACCACCCTAAAATTCTTGCGCCCATAGCGCAACGCGAATATTATACCATATCAAAAAGCGTTTTGCAAGTACTTTTTTGAATTTTTTTGGAATATTTTTATTTTTTTAGCGAATTCTTTCGCCCAATGGCGTTTCGGGATCCAAAAATACGACGCGCACGGTTTCCTCACCCGATGCCAGAATCATGCCCTGCGACTCAATGCCGCACAGCGTTGCGGGCTTCAGGTTTGCCACGAGAATGATCTTCTTGCCGATCACGTCCTCGGGCGCGTACCACTTGGCAATTCCCGAGACGACCTGGCGCGTTTCATAGCCAAGGTCGACCTGAAGCTTGAGCAGCTTCTTTGCCTTCGGCACCTTTTCGCACACGATGACCTTTGCCACGCGCAGCTCCACGCCCATAAAGTCCTCAATACCGATGAGCGCGCAGCCCTCGGGCTTCTCGGGCTTTTCTTCTTCCTTCTGCGCCGCCGCGATCTGCGCCTGACGCTCAGCCTCAAACGCCGCCAGCTCCTTCTCCTCATCCACGCGGGCAAAGAGAACCTTGGAATCCCCGACCTCAGCGCCGGGTAGCATACCGTCAAACGTGCCCAAGGTATCAAAGGTGCGCTTGTCGGTGCTCAATTCGTTCAAAATCTCCTCGGCGGTTGCGGGAATGAAGGGGGCGAGCATCACCGCGCCCTGTCTGATTGCTTCCATCAGGTTATAAAGCACCGTACCAAGACGCTCCTTTTTGGATTCGTCCTTGGCAAGCGTCCACGGCGTGGTCTCGTCGATATACTTGTTGGCACGGCTGAACATTTCAAACAGTCCTTCAAGAGCGTCCGCGATGTGATAGTCGTCCATACAAGAGCGCAAATTGGTATACGCCTTGGCACATGCCGCCTTCAATTCGTCGTCGAGCGCCTCGGGGGCCGTGGGGGCCTGTACGATCTTGCCGAAATACTTCTTTTCCATGTCCAGCGTACGCTTGACGAGGTTTCCGAGGTTATTGACAAGGTCCATGTTGTATCTCTTGATGACCGACTCGTAGGTAATGGATCCGTCCGACGCGAAGGGCATCTCGGAGAGCGCGTAGTAACGAACACCGTCCACGCCGTAGTGCTCCGCCAGCTTGTCGGCGTAGATCACGTTGCCCTTGGATTTGGACATCTTATCCATGCCGAAATTGAACCACGGGTGACCGAACACCTTCTTCGGGAGCGGCAACTCGAGAGCCATCAGGAAGATGGGCCAGTAGATGGTGTGGAAGCGGAGAATATCCTTACCGATGATGTGTACGTCGGCAGGCCAGTATTTCTTGAAATGCTCGGACTGCTCCTCAAAGCTCTTGTCGGGATCGTATCCAAGCGCCGTGATATAGTTGGTCAGCGCGTCGAGCCAGACGTATACGACGTGCTTTTCGTCAAAATCAACGGGAATGCCCCACTTGAAGGAGGTACGCGACACGCACAGATCCTGAAGTCCTGCCTTGAGGAAGTTGTTGACCATCTCCTTTTTGCGCAGCTCGGGCTGAATAAAATCGGGATGCTCGTCAATGTGCTTCATCAGGCGGTCCGCATACTTACTCATCTTGAAGAAGTATGCCTCCTCCTCGGCGCGCGAGAGGTCACGTCCGCAATCGGGGCACTTGCCGTCTGCCGCCTGCGTTTCGGTAAAGAAGGATTCGCAGGGGGTGCAGTACCAGCCCTCGTATTTGCTCTTATAGATGTCGCCCTTGTCATAGAAGTGCTTGAAGATCTTCTGCACGGCGCTGACGTGGTTGTCATCCGTGGTACGAATGAAATAATCGTAGCTGGAATTCATCAGATCCCAAATGCCCTTGATCTCACCCGCAACACCGTCGACGTATGCCTTGGGCGTAATTCCCTGCTCGTTGGCAAGGTTTTCGATCTTCTGTCCGTGCTCGTCCGTACCCGTACAGAAGAACACGTCCTTGCCGCACATGCGTTGGTATCTAGCTACGGCATCACTCATGATGACCTCGTAGGTGTTCCCGAAATGCGGCTTGCGCGACGCGTATGCAATCGCTGTTGTCATGTAAAATTTTTCACTCATGGTCTTATTCCTTTCTTTTTCCAAACCCGCAAATGAGCGGGCGGAATTTATCCAAACGAGCGGGGAGGTTCCCCTCTCGCGGTTTACTGTGTTTGATCGGGCGTACAGTCAAGGCTATACGCCACAAGCATACGCGGAAGCGTATCCGCGATCCAAAGCAGCCCCACGGTCAAAAGTCCCAACAGGAGCCAGCCCAGAAAGCTGACGAAAAATCGGAGTCCGCGGCGGGCAGGATGCGGACAGACGTGCCGCAGCTCTTGCTTAAACTCCGCTTTTGCAAATTCCCCACGGCCCGCAACCGCCGCCATGGGATAAAAGCGGCAAAGCAGGAGCGCAAAGCCAACGATCTCCACCGCCACCGTCAAGGCGCACACAAAAAGCCATAGGAGTGCGAACGGCACAAAAGCCGTGAACACGGCAACGGTCAGCACGACGCAAAGAATCACCGCAACCAAAAGATATACTGTGGGGCGCGTTACGCGCAAGGCATAACGGTAAAGGCTTCGGGTGCCGAGAAAATGAAAGAGATCCGCCACGACGGTCTCCTCCCCGCGCGTCATGCGCGAGGCGATGTAGAACAGCCCCAACAGTGTGGGCACCACGATCAGACGAGCCACCAGGTATACGGCAATGACGTAAAATACAACTAGGATTGCGGGATCGCAAAGCAGCGAGAGCGCGGCCATGCAATAGCCGAGCATGGTATAGAGCGCCACGAACAGCAGACAGACGACAAGCGCCCAGATCAGGGTCAGGCGGTTTCCGTCACGCGAGAGGATCTCGGCGGCACGCGCGCGCAGATTCGCATAGCGTTTGTTTTTTCGCGTTGCCTTTGCCATGATCGCTCCTCCTTAATATTATAATATCTTATTATATCAAATCCGTTTGCGTTTTACAAGAGCTTTTTTGAATTTTCCGCATAAAAATGGTGGCTATAGCGGAAGAGACCCGAACTCAAATGAGTTCGTCTCTCTTCGGCTATACAAAAAAGAGGAAGCGTTGGCTTCCTCTTTTCGGTTATTTCTTTGCTTTTTTCTTTTTGGGAAGATAGATGCGCATCGACACGCCGTCGTCCTGTACGAGAAGCGTTTTCGGCATGCGGAGCATACGCACGGCAACGTACAGATCCCCCGCCGCACCGCTGACGTTGATGATCTGGATAAAGTAGATCACCCAAAACCACGGCTG
>JAZRFD010000087.1:0-3816 GCA_045661185.1 Eubacteriales bacterium
CGGCCAACATACCAGTAGAAGCCGTCCTCGTCGCGCCATGCGGTGTCACCCGTGTGATACATGCCGTCATGCCATACCTCCGCGGTCTTTGCCTCGTTGCGGTAGTAGCCCGCAAAGAGTCCGCAAGGCACCTTTTTATCGGTATGAACCACAATCTCACCGACCTCACCGTCTGCCACGGGATTGCCGTCGGGATCGACGATATCAACGTCGTAGAGAGGCACGGGCTTACCCATAGATCCCAGCTTATGCGTGCCGCCGATCAGGTTTGCGATGGTCAGGGTCAGCTCGGTCTGTCCAAAGCCCTCCATGATCTGGAGTCCCGTCGCCTTTTCAAACTGGCGGTAGACCTCGGGATTGAGTGCCTCACCCGCAGTGGTCATATGACGGATCGAGGACAGATCGTACTTGGAGATATCCTCCTTGATCATCATGCGCAGCATCGTGGGCGGCGCGCAGAAGGTGGTGATGTTGTATTTTGCAAACATGGGAAGAATATCCGCCGCCGAGAAGCGATCGAAGTCGTAGGTAAATACCGACCCTTCGCAGAGCCACTGGCCGTAAAGCTTGCCCCAGAGTGCCTTACCCCAACCGGTTTCGGAGATGGTAAAGTGCAAACTTCCCTCGCTGACGCCGTGCCAATACTTGGCGGTGATGTAGTGACCGAGCGGATACTTGTAGGTATGCGCCGCGATTTTAGGATATCCCGTAGTACCGGACGTAAAGAACATCAGCATCAGATCGTCGCCACAAGGCGTTTCCTCAGTGCGGTCAAAATGCGTGCTGTAGAGCTTGAATTCCTCGTCAAAGTCTCTCCAGCCCTCGCGCTTGCCGCCGACAAGGATCTTTGTGGTCAAGGTCGGGCATTTTGCCTGTGCAAGATCGACCTGATGTGCCACGTCACCGTCAGCGGTACAAACGATCGCGCTGACACCTGCGGAATCAAAGCGGTATTCAAAGTCGTGAGCTTGGAGTTGGTTGGTTGCGGGGATCGCGATAGCTCCCAGCTTGTGCAAACCGATCATCGCATACCAGAATTGGTAGTGACGCTTGAGCACGAGCATGACGCGGTCACCCTTCTTGATACCGAGTGCCTTGAAATAGTTCGCGCACTGTGCGGATGCCTTTTTCATGTCCTTGAAGGTAAAGCGGCGCTCGACCTTATCCTTGGAGATGTGGAGCATTGCCAGCTTGTCGGGATCTTTTTTCGCGATTGCGTCAACCACGTCAAAGCCAAAGTTGAACTTATCGTCGTCGTGGAAGTCGATCTTCTGCAGCAGTCCGTTTTCGTCCTCTGCGGTATCGATAAAGTGGTCGCAGACCAGATCCGCGTTGGCGCTGCGCGTGGGGATCAGCGTGTCGCGTACCACGGTCTCCTTTTCGTTCTCGCCCGGAAGGACGACTGCCACGAACAGGCAATCCACGCCGTCAACGGCGATCATGCCGTGAGGAGTGCTACTGTTATAATAGATGCTGTCACCCTCGCCAAGATACTCGACGTTATCACCGATCTGCACCTTGAGTCTGCCCTTCATGACAAAGTCAAACTCCTGTCCCGAGTGCTTGGTCAGGTGAATGGGCTTGTTCTGGAGCGCGGGGTTATATTCGTAGCGAACCCAGTAAGGCTCTGCAATCTTTTTGCGGAACATAGGTGCCAGGTTGGAAATTTCAATGCCGTCCTCCTTGGCGGTCTGCTGGCCTTGACCGCGGCGGGTCACGGTGTAGGACGACAGGTGTGCGCTGCGTCCCTCCAACAGATCCGTAATACCGATGCCGAATGCCAGAGAGCACTTGTGAATGAAGGTGAAAGGAAAATCCAGCTCACCCTTCTCGTACTGACGGTACGCTTCAACGCTGACCTCCGTCTTTTCTGCCATCATTTCTTCGGTATAATCGAAGATCTCGCGCATCTCTCGAATTCGTAAAGCAACCTCTTTTAACTTTTCTGATTCGATCAGTGCCATTGTTGTCTCCTCCTTGGCAAAAAATAAATAAAACCCATCTCAAAGATTTTTCTTTGAGACGGGTGTAAAACACTCGCGGTACCACTCAAATTGCGATGAATCATCGCCACTCTCGGAATCTAACAATTCCTATGCATTTACGCAGCAATCACGGGAGCGCTCTACTCGGTTTCCCTTTGGAGCCTCCGGCTCGGAAGTGATGGGTGCTTGAACGTTTGCACTGTCGGTTCACACCAATCCCGACTCTCTGCAAGTGCGCCTGCTCGACCTTCTTCGTCATAGCCTTTTTTATTAAGATGCGCCTATTATAGCACGCCAAAAATCGTTTGTCAAGAGTTTTTTCAAAAAAAATATATATTTTTTGTGGGGGAAACTTTTGAAAAAGTTTCCCCCACGCCCCTTTCAAAACTTTCACTACATATTTTATGCTTTCCAAATAATCATTGCGCAACATTCTATACCCTCGTTTGTGTGTGCGTGTGAAAGTTTCGTTTGTGCAGTACAGAATCTGCTTTATCGGAAAGCTTGGTGTGCCGACGGAAAGAAACTGCCGATAGCACTTGGGTCCCACATCCCAAGTGCTCCACAAAATTAGTTTCCGTTGAAAAACGTTGCACCGCAATCCAAAACGCGCTTCTTATGAAGCGCACACGCCCGTGTGGGAAGGTCTTGCGGGGTGAGGGGTTTGGGGGGAGGGGAGCTTCTCCTCAAGAAGCTCCCCTCTCCCCAAAAAATCTTATCCCTCAATCACAATTTTCCCAGTTGTGGTAAACATCCATGACGTCGTCGTCTTCCTCGAGCTTTTCGATCAGAAGGCCCATGAACTTGATGTCATCCTCGTTGTCAAGAGTCACGTAATTGGACGCCTGCTTGGTCTTTTCTGCCGAAAGGATCTCATAGCCTGCGTTCTTCAGGTCCTCCTGAATTGCGTAAACGTCGTCGGGCTCGGTGGTAATGATGAACACCTCTCCCTCGGACTTAAAGTCTGCCGCGCCTGCTTCCAATGCCTGCTCCATCAGCTTATCCTCGTCCACGTCGCCGTCCTCGTTATTGATCACGATCTCGCCAACGTCGGTAAAGAGGTAGCTCACGCAACCGGTCTGACCCATGTTACCGTGATACTTGGAGAAATAGGAACGTACGTTGCCCGCGGTACGGTTGCGGTTATCGGTGGTTGCGGTAACGATGACGGCAACGCCTGCGGGGCCGTAGCCCTCGTATGCAACCTCCTCGTAAGTCTCGCTCGTAGCACCCATCGCCTTTTTGATACAACGCTCAATATTATCGTTGGGCACGTTGTTCGCCTTCGCCTTTTGGATCAAGTCGCGCAGCTTGGAGTTGGAAACGGGATCTCCGCCGCCCTCCTTAACCGCTACGGTGATCTCCTTGCCGATCTTGGTAAAGATCTTACCTCTTGCGGCGTCGGTTTTTTCCTTCTTGTGCTTAATATTCGCCCATTTGCTATGTCCGGACATGATTTATACTCCCTTGTTATTCATTATCGTTTTTATTTTGTAAATTTGTAGCCACGGTATGATTTGCATATGTATTCCACGTAGGTTCATAATCATCATTCGCTTGATTGCCCCACATATCCCAGCCCTCTCGGTTTCCTCTTGCAAACAGCTCCAAATAAGGACCGGAAGAACAATTTTCGATCAGCGGAATAAATTCATCGGGCTTTCTTGAATGCTCACGCTTCATTGCACGAATCAAATTCACTTGTCACCGCCCCGCATCAAGCGTTCTATTTTTATCGCCTTTAATCCCGAATAACAAAATTTCAGTCACGTTTCTGAAATAGAATCCTACCCCTCTACCATCGGGCATACCGTCTTTTCTGACTTTTTCC
>JAZRFD010000088.1:0-13617 GCA_045661185.1 Eubacteriales bacterium
GGCGAGTATACGGCCATTTTAACCTCAAAAGGCACCCATATGAGTACCTTTTTGCGTACACGCTCTCCCTCTTTTTGGCTGGGGTGGCCCCTTTATTCGCCCGAGCGTTTGCCAATGGCAAACGCGTCGGTTCGGTTTTGAGCCAAAGCCGACGGGAGCTCGCTCACGGTCGGCGCGGCGAAAAAATCTCGCCCAAAGGGCGAGTATACGGCCATTTTAACCCCAAAAGGCACACAAAAAAACACTCCTTGACTTATTTTCGATTGTGTGGTATAATCTAACCGATCAATAAGAAATTGACGAGGCGATGAATGATGAGCAACTTAAAAAAATATGTATCGCTTTTTCTGACTCTGCTCAAAATCGGATTTTTCACATTCGGGGGCGGTTATGCGATGATCGCGCTCCTTGAAAATGAATTCGTGTCGAAGAAAAAATGGCTTGAAAAGGACGAATTTTTGGATGTGGCTGCAATTGCAGAATCCACGCCCGGACCAATTGCGATCAATGCCGCAACCTATATCGGATACAGGAACGCCGGTGTTGTCGGTTCGGTTATTGCAACGCTTGGTATCTGTATTCCATCATTCGTTATCATCTATGCAATATCGCTGTTTTTTGACGCATTCCTGTCGTTAACCTATGTAGCCTACGCATTCAGGGGTATTCAGATATGTGTCGTGTATCTCATACTTTCGGCGGGGCTGAAAATGCTGAAGCAAATGACGAAAACCGCTTTCAATATGATCATCATTTCTGCAACTATCGTTTGTATGGTAACACTCTCGGTATTAGCAGTTAAATTCTCGACGATCTTTTATATATTGCTTAACGGCACAGTCGGAGTGATCGTGTATTTGCTTGGCAAGCTGAAGAAGGAGGACAGGCAATGATCTACCTTGAATTGCTTTTGACCTTCCTTCAAATCGGTGCGTTTTCCTTCGGCGGCGGTTACGGAATGATCTCGCTGATACGCGAAAAGGCATTGATGTACGGTTGGCTTACAGAGGAAGAGCTGCTGAATATGATTGCCGTGGCAGAATCGACCCCCGGGCCGATAGCAGTCAACATGGCAACCTTCGTTGGCTCAAAGCAGGGAGGTATTCTTGGCTCTATCCTTGCTACGCTCGGTGTAGTGCTTCCGTCGTTCACTATTATTTTACTCATAGCTGCATTGATGCGCAATCTCTTGAAATATGCAGGTGTCAAAGCCTTCCTCGGCGGTGTTCGTCCGTGTGTGGTCGGTTTGATTCTTGCCACTGCCGTTACGATGCTTATGACTACGGTAGTTGGCTTTGGAAGTATCGGAGATGCGATCTCCGTGGATTTTAGGGGCATTATTATTTTCGCTATTTTAGTGACAATCGCTTTAGTTTGTAAGCTTGCGTTCAAGAAAAAGCCATCACCTATTGTGATGATCCTTCTATCGGCCGGGCTTGGAATGGTTCTGTATTCGATATAAGTTTAACCGTCAAATTTCAATTTGCCAAACAGCCACATGGAAAAAATCAAACGCTGCAAGACACAATGTGACGGATAGTGTCGTGACTTTTGGGTGGAATGATGCTATAATGGACTCACAAAAGCAAGGAGGTTACATTATGACTTTTGGCGAAAAACTAAAAAAGCTGAGGAGCGATCATCAACTCACGCAAGACGAACTGGCAGAAAAGATCTACGTCACAAGAACAGCCATCTCAAAGTGGGAAACCGACAAAGGGTATCCGAGCATTGACAGTCTCAAGCAGCTGTCAAATCTGTTTGAGGTCAGCATCGACGAGTTGATCTCCGACTCCGACATCGAAAACAAACGGTTGCTCGACAAAGCGCAAAGCCGCAAATTCTACCTATGCGCCTTGTCTTGCTTGGCGCTTACGACCGCCCTTGCAATCGTTTACTATTTCACGCAGATACCGTATCTTTACGTTGGCAGCATTTTGGGCGTGATCGGATATATCGTATTTGGACTGCTCTCCAAACCAAATTACAAACGCATGGCGCAAAGAAGAACGCTGATCGTTCCGTTGATCGTTTCGCGCCTGATCATTGTCGCGGTTATCATTGCCGTGATCGTTTATGCCCTCATTGGCGCATAAACCTTTCCCAATATTATCACAAAAAAGGGCACCCACGTGGGTGCCTTTTTTACATCGTATTCGTTATTCTTTGATGCAAATCAGCTCGCGCGCGTAGGGGAGCGAGAGGATCCAATCGCACAGCGTGTGCCACTCGGCAAGCTTGTGCGTGCGACGCGCGTAGTAAATGTTGATGAGATTTTCGTAGTTCATGGTGACGGTGCGCATCTGGTTGTAGGACGACGGCAGCAGCTGAATCATATTGTGCCAGCTCTGGCGGTTCTCCTTGTTGGCAACAAACGCCTGCCGCTCGCTTTCAAGGTATGCGATCAAAGCGTCCAGCGCCGCCAGTCCGCCCGCGTCCAGTCGGTCGTGCGAAAAATCGTCGCGCTCAAACGCCTTTGCGTGAATCTTGTGCATCGTGGACGTGGAGTTTGCGACCGTGCCGACCTTGTAGGTGTCAAATTCCTTCCACCAATACAAGGGGGCTGTGATGTCGACCGACACAAAAATTTGCCGCAGATACTTGCGGTGGTCGCTCCCCGCGCGAGCGAGACGCTTGGCAAGATCAAGGTCGTTTTCGCCGAGGATATAGTTCCCCGCCTCATCGTAGGCGCTATCCATGCGCGCCCAGCTGTTCATGGGGTTGCGTGCGCCGCGAATGGCGTTTTCAAGATTCATCACCGACGTGCGTTCTGTTTTGAGCATCGTTCTTCCCTCCACGTTCGTACTGTTAAAAGTATACCACATCTTGCGTGGGTTGTCAAGAGTGGGGTTTTATGCGGAAAGAAACTTTTCAAAAACACGCACCGCACAAGCGAACGACCATTGGTCCCCCTACAGTGCAAGTGTTAACAATTTGCCCCTGTCGTTCGGTACACCAACATCCCCTCGTGCGAGCGAACGGCAGTGAGCTATCAGAGTGCGACGCACAAACAGAATCTGTACTGCACGTGCGAACTTTCACAGCGCAGAGTATAAAGGAAGGCACCACAATGATGCGATGCCTTTGGTGGGCAAATTATACCCATGACGTGAAAGTTTTTGAGGGGAGCGCGAGGGGGACTTTTCTCAAAAAGTCCCCCTCGTAAAAGCGCGTCCCCTTCGTACTCAATCAAAATCCGCGAGATGCGTAGGCGTTTTGTCCAACGAGGAGCGGCGGCGCTCGCGCTTGCGTTCCTCAATGCTTTTGCCGATCACCTCAACGCGCGTGACGCGAGAGGAGCCGCAGAAAAAGAGCAGGCGACGCAACCGACGCGCCATGTATTCGTTTTCCACGGTCAAGCGCAAGCGATCCTCAGGCGCGCGCTTGCCTGTTCCGAACGCGCCGCGGCCCAAGGCCTTGAGACTGTGCGGAATAAATACCTCGCGCAAGGCGGGCGTGCCCTCAAAGGCGCGCGCGCCAATCTTGACGATCCCAAGCTCCAGGCTCACGCTTTCCAAGCGACGGCAGCCGCGAAAGGCGTTATTTTCAACACGTGTTGCGTTTTTCGGAATCGCAACCTCGCGCAAAGCGATACAATCGCGGAACGCACCGCGCGGAATTTGCACCCACGCCGCGGGAATATGGATTTCGGATAGCGAAAGGCAACCGCGGAACAGCTCCTCCCCCGAGGCCGCCATGGTGTCATCCAGCGTCACAGAGGAAAGCTCGGCACAATCGCGGAACGCGCCACGGCCAAGGCTTTCCAGCGAGGGAGGCAGTGCCACTTCTTCAAGAGAGAGACAACCGCGAAAAGCGCCCTCCCCCACGCGACGCAAGCTATTTCCAAAGGGCGCTTTGGAAAGACGCACGCAATTTTCAAACGCGCGCGCGCCAATGGCAACCACACCGTCAACCTGCTCCAGCTCGCGCAGGCGCACGCAATCGCGGAACGCCCCCACAGAAATGCCAAGGCTCTTTCCCTCGGGAAGCGTCACCGAACGCAAGCGACGGCAGCCGCGCATGGCCTCTGCCTTGATCGCGCTGATCCCTAACGGTAATACCGCGCGCTCCATCTCACCGCCGCGCATTGCGCGCGCGCCAACGGTCACGCAGTCGGCCCCCGAAAGATCCGCTTCAAGCGCGCCCGTCGTGTAGCGCGTCAGCTGCCATTTTTTGATTTTGAGTGTTTCTTTCATCACCATTCACTCCTTGGATTGATCGGTATTTGCACACCGTGTGTGCGTTTTTGCGTGTTTTAGTCAGCGTTTGCAATGGGTTCCAAGCGCAGATACGCGTCGGTGCAGACCGTGCCGTCCTCGTCCACCGTGCGGAACAGATAGCCGTCCTCGACCTCGGTTCTTTGCACCTTGAGCGTGTGCCCAAACGCCGCCTCGTGCACAAATGAGAGCATCATGCCCGTGACGCGAAATGCAAGGATCTGCGGTGTAAAGTCGCAAAACAGATCGGGATAATGCGTGTTGTTCATGTGCCCATTGTAATCAATGTCCGAATAAACAATGCGCCGCTCGCCCACCGTTTCCATGTCTTCACCGCGCGGCATACGCAATCTGCGCGGCAGATCCAATTCGGGCATTTCCTCGGGCTCAATGTCGTACGGTGCGTCCCCCGCGCGCATCAGACGCTTTTCGCGCAAATTCATCAGCGCCCAGATCGAGGACGCCTCTGCCACCACCTCGTCGCCGCGCAAAACGCAAAAGCCTCTGGTGTAGGCAAATCCGTGCCCTTCCCCAACCCATGTCTGCACGTCGATCTCGTCGCGGGTATAGAGCGGGGCGTACACGCGGATCGAAATGCTGCTGAGCAAAAATGCCAGTCCCTTTTCGTCGCGTAAGGCGTCCAAGGAGACCCCCGCGTCCTCTAACTGGAAATTGGCGGTTTCCTGCATGTACATCAGCAGCTGTGTGGGGCGCACGCAACGGTTTGCGTCCGTATCGTGCCATTTTACGGTATAATGCTTGGTAAATTTCATGATTTCTCCCGATGCAAAAGGGAAAACCTCTGACGAAGTTTTCCCTGATGCGTAAATGTTACGAATTATTCGTTCGTTTTGTCAGCGTCGGAATCGTCTGCTTCAGCCGCCTCGGTGGATTCCTCGGTTGCTTCCTCTGCAGCTTCCTCAACTGCTTCCGGCGCAGGCTCTTCGACGGCGATCTCAACGGATTCCTCGTCCTCGTCGACCAGCTCCGCTTCCTCGTAACCGAACAGACGTGCGATTGCGAGTCCTGCAGCGGCTACTGCCATGCAAGCCTTGAAGAATGCGGAAACGATCACGGTGATGACCTTCAGGAACCAGTTCGGTGCCAGCTTACCGCAGATGTAGAGCGTGTAGAGAAGCGCGATCACAAGGATCAGGATCAGAAGGATCAGAACGATGATCAGCGTGATCAGAGCCGCGGGGCTCTCCTCGCCATCGTATGCGAGAACCGCAACGAACAGATTCTTACCGATCTGCTTCCATTCCTTAACAGCAACACCCTCGGGCATAGCTGCCTCGGCTGCCTTCTTGGACGGATAGGACTTGCCGTTAGCCACGTATACGTTCTTGTATTCGAGACTGACGATGTAGTTACGAACGGATGCGACAAAGCTTGCCACGTTGACGCCGTTCGTTTCCTCGGTCATGTCAAACGCGTAGGTCAGAACCAGTGAGCCGTTTGCGCCGCTCTCCATGGAGATCAGCGACAGGCCTGCGGGTGCGCCCGCGAGCTGTGCTACGTCGATGTTATCGGGCAGAACCGATCCTTCGGGAAGGGTGATGGTGAAGATCACGCGGTCACCGAACAGGACGTTATCAACAACCGTGCCGTTTGCATCGGTGTAGCTGTAGGACTTGGGCGAGTAGGTGACCTTGATGACCACGTCTGCCTCGGGCATCTCGAAGGAGGTGCCGGTAAGGACGGTTTCGATACCGTTGACCCAGATGGAAACGGATGCGGTCATGCCGACCTTTTCGATCACAGTGAAGGTGACGGTCGTACCTGCCGTGACGCTATCACCAACGCTCAGGCTCAGGTTGCCGTCGGAGTAAACGGTGTACTTACGCTCAACGTACTCACCAACGAACGCCACGGAATCAGCGCTATCCATCAGTGCCTTCCATCCGTCCATGGTGTAATCGTTCAGGCTTGCGCTTCCGTTCATCCAGGTGATCGCGCGGTTGTCACCGTCTGCGCGAATACCAACGAGCTTGGCGTCGATCTCTGCCTGCAGAAGCGCCAGATTCTTTTCAAGCCACTCACCTACGGTGTGCTCGATGGTGAAGGTGACCGACTGACCCTGTGCGTCAAGGATCGTAAAGCTCATGGTGAAGATCTTTTCCTCGCCCTCCCAAGTCAGGAACAGGTACAGATCCTGAAGGTTCTCGGAAAGGTTCAAGGAGGTGTCAATACCAAACCAGTTGCCGCCTGCTGCCACGGAAGACGTGGGAACGTGTGCCGCAATCTCCGCCCATGTGGGAACGGAGAACTTGGTGTAGCCGACGGAGCTATCAAGCGCACCGCCAACGTAGTAGTAAACGTAGTAGGTCTTGATCGTAACGATCTGCTGCAGGGTCACAGCCTCTGCGGGCATCGTGTAGGTGCCGGTTGCGTTGGGTGCGAAGGATACGCCCTGTCCAACGACCTCGGTGCGCAGGAGCTCTGCTCCCTCTGCAACGGGAAGAATGGTTGCCGCATTAACTGCGATCTGCTCGCCTGCCTCGTAGTATCCTTCCGCTATGGGCTTGGTTGCAATATCGGTCACGTTTGCAAGGCTACCAAGGAGTGCCTCGTCAACGCCCTCCCACTTGTGAGCCGCGTAGCTCAGCTGATACTTATTGACCAGCTCGAAATCTGAGAAGTGAGGTGCTGCGATCACAACGGAGCCACTACCAATGGATACGGGAGCAAGCTCCACGCCGTCGATGTAGAGGTAGGTCTTTGCCTTGACCGAGTTCTGTCCTGCGAAGGGCATACGGATCTCAACTCTGCCGTTTCCGAAGAAGTCACCGTCTGCGGCTCCGTCGAACAGGAAGGAGAAGGAGAACTCATTCGCGCCGCTGACGCTGTCAACGCCACTGAATGCGTAATCCAAGGTTACGTTTTCAACGCCCTTTGCGTCCATTTCTGCCAACAGGTTGGTAAGGAGCGCGGTGTCAAGGCTGATGCGGTGACCGTCAATCTTGTCGCCTGCATCCATAACAAGACTGTCGCCGTTTACGATTGCCGCTTCAAGGAACTCGTGATCAATCATCAGCTGCATGGTAGGAGCCCATGCATCCTCGTTCCATGTTACGTAGTAGTAAGGTGCGGAATAGGTAATGCCGTACTTGCTGTTGTCGGCGCTCATCTTCAGCATCGCGTTTGCATGGTCGCGCGCGATCACGACCTTAAGAGCCAGATCGCCGTTCAGTGCCGCGCCCGTATCGAGTGCGGAGCCGTCCGCGTTGGTCCAGGTGTGAGCCAGCACGTAAATTGCCTTTTCCCAATCTGCAAGAACGGGATATTTTTCGTTGCCGACAAGGTCAAACGAAGCGATCACGCTGCTGATGCGCGTGTTTTCGAGTACCGCTTCGGTCAATTCAAAGAGCAGGTTGCCGTTTTCGTCATAAACGCCAACGGTTACGTTGTAGTATAGGGCATCCTCGGTCGTGATCTTCCATGTCAGGGTCAGATCAGACTCGACGACTGCGTTCAAGTCATATGCCGCCTCGGAAACCGCGCCGTCAACGACCTTGTGCCAGGTCAGGGTCTGGTTATCGGCAAGCGTGCCGACCAGCGCCTCGAGCTGATCCTTATAAGCTGCCAAGGATTCGCCCTCGCCGAGCACAAGCTCCAGAACGGTGTCGCCCGTTTCGGGATCAATAACCGTAACGGTGTATTCATCATCGGGAATAATAGGCTCATCCTTAATGTCAACGTCTGCAATCAGCTTGACGTCGCTGTAAGGCATTACGGTGTAGTAAACAGTGCTCTCGCTCGTCGCGTCCTTCCAGCCAAGGAAGGTGCCGTTTTCAACGGTGGGAACGTACTCGCCAAGCATCAGATCGAGCTTCGCGCCTGCGGGGAGGAACATCTTGTCGATCAGGTTTCCGTCCTCGTCATAAATCTCTGCCTTGTAAAGGCCGCTGACAGTGACCGAGCCGTCGAAGCTGACGCCAACGGAGCCATCGGAAATCATTGCATAAACGATGGTGAGAACCTTATCAATGTACTTGGTATCAAAATCGCGCTTGGAGAGCACGAAGTTGAGCACCTTGTCAATACCCTTTTGGAGAATTGCCTCGGGCGAGAAGGTAGCGTCGACGTTGAAGCCGAAGGTACCGTTGCCGCGATAGTAGCTACTCAGACGGAGGGTATCCAGCTTTTGACCGATGTTGGAAGCCAGCAGTCTGTCTGCAACGCGCATGACCTTAGAGGATGCTGCGTTGTAAACGTACTCTGCCATTTCCAGCTTTTCGATCAAGGTATCGTACAGATACTGAATGGGATCCTCTGCGTCAGCCGCAGTCTCCAGAATATTTTGCAGATCGAAGTCTGCGCCGTAGCGTGCTGCAAGACGGGAGATGAGATCGGTTACAAGCTCGCCCTCAACCGTCAGCCATACGTTCTGTACACGCTTGGGAAGCTTGGAAACGAGGTCGCGTCCGGTGATATCCTCAACCTTCTGCGCAATCTGCTCCAGAGTGGGCAGTGCAGGAATATTTTCAAGCTTGCGCACGATATCCTCAACGGAAAGATCGGAAAGATCCACGCCGGTTGCCTCTGCGATGTAATCCACCATCAGAGCAACGTAACGCTGTCTGAGAACCGTACTGTACGCACGCTCGAAGTGTGCGGAATCAACCTTTTCAAGGATCGTGATGATCTGTCCGAAGGTGACGTTCTCAACAAAGTTCGCCAGATCGGAGAGATTTGCGTCGTAAAGACCCAGCAGATCGTCCTTGAGCTTGACAAGCTCGGGATCTGCGTCAGCGCCCAGCGTATTGAGCGCGTATGCGATTACGGTTGCGAACTCGTCGGGAATCTTGACGTTGATCGCGAAATCGCCGTTATTATAACTATAGGTAAGGAATTTGCCGAGCAGGCTCTCGATCTTCGAGGCTACCTTGCGGATGGTATCCACACCCTCTGCCAGGCAGAAGGAGACGCCGACCTTCTTGGTCTTAACGACACCGCCCGTAGCCTCGGAGGAATACGAGAGACCGATGCTGAAGGACAGAAGCGTGCCCTCGTCATCAATGGTTGCAAGGTCGTGGAGCGTGGGGATAGCCGCCTGTACAGCCGCCAGGAGCTTCTCGGAATTGAAGCGCAGGACGTCGGAGAAGGGCTTCTCGGTGACGACCACGCCGTTGATCTCAATCGCAACAATGTTACGGCTGAGAATATTGATCAGCTCACTCATCCAAGCAAGGTATGCTTCGGGCGAAAGTGCTCTTACAATATCAAGGATCACTTCCTTGGTGATCAGCTGCTCTGCCAGGGATCTGATATCAACCAGCTCCATGAGCTTATCGGTGCCGATCGCCTCGATCAGGCCGTTGACATCGAAGATCGTGTCGATCTTGCCGTCGTCAATAATCTTGCGCAGAACGCTTTCCAGGCCGATCTGATTCATCAGACCTGCAAAATCGGTTACGTAGGTGGTCAGGATCTTGGTGTAGGTCAGATCGGTGTTTTCGATCACCGCCTCAACACCGCCGATCGCGTCGATTGCCGCTTCATAATCGGGGTTGCCGTCAGCACTCTTCTTCAGGCAATTGAACACGTCGTTCGCAGTCAGCTTGTTGTTCGCGAGCAGATCCTTCAGCTGCTCCTCAAGAGCCGCGATGTCCACCAGCTTATCGTAGGTGTGTCCGTCCGCGAGCATTTTGTCCTCAAGCACGACGCCCTCTGCGTTCAGCTCCTCAAAGGTGAACAGAGGTGCATGCTTGATGCCGTTATCGTCATACCACTCATGGAGCATGCCGTTAAGGTCAAACACTTCCTTCTCAAGCAGGAACTCAATATCCTCAAACAGACCGACGATATCATCGGAGGGATCGTTCGGGTCGCCCTCGTCGCCAAACGCGAGCTTCTTGAAGTCGATAACCTCTGCCTTTTCAAGGTCAATTACCTTGAACAGAACGGGAATATTCTTTGCCTTGTCACCGTTTACAACCAGCTTGATATCAACGATACCCTTGCTGACGAGGTTGCCGAAGTAATAAGGCATCTTGTTGCCGTTTGCGTCAACGGAGGTATCAAAGAGCAGTGCATCGGGAAGAACCGCACCGTCCTCAACGAGCTGATCCATGTCAAGAGGCGCTTTTTCGCCATAGATGAGCTTGGTGGGATCCAGCACGTCATCATTTACAAGAGAATCAACGCTCCAAATTGCATCGTCGCCTACAAACAGAGCCTTGGGGTTCAGCTTGGCTTCATCAATCAGCTTTTCGTAGTAGTAATTGCCGTGTTCGTCGAAAATCAAGGATTCGATCGAAACGGTCAGGGCATTAGCCGCGATAAGCTCGTCAACGGTAAACTCGCCTGCCGCATACATTGCGTCAATGTCGAGCGTTGTGCCAACGAGATAGCCCTTTCCGGTCAGATAATCCATAGTGAACTTGTCACGCAGGAAGGTCTCTGCCTCAACGGCGTCAAGATAAGGCTCAAAGTCGGAGTAGCTATCAAACAGATCGTCGGCGGTCATTGCACCGCTTGCCTTCAAATCCGCATAGGTCAAGCCCTCGATCAAGCCGTGCAGAGCGTTCGTGTTGAGCGCACCGCTCGTCGTCAAGTCGTCGTAGGACAATGCCTCAATCGCAGCAAACAGCTTATCGGTATCAATCGCGCCCTTTGCCTTGAGCTCTTCATAGGTCAGATTGCTGTCAAGAATGGCATCAACGAATGCAGCAACGTCGAGGTATGCCTTCAATTCGTCATACTTCTTGTTCTTGACCAGCTCCTTGAGAGCTTCTGCATCAATATAATCATCGAGGTGATCCAAATATCCGTATGCAGGGTTCGAAAGAATATCCGCCATCAGCTCGTCATCAACGAAATGATGGATGGTTTCGCTATCCAGTCTGTGATTCGGATCGTCATAAAGCTTTACAACAAAGTCATGGAGCTTATCCTGGTCGATATAATCCATGTAGTTGTCGAGCGCTTTGAAATACTCAACGTCCAGAACCTTCGAGAAGTCGATCTCCTCAAGCTCCAGAGCCGCATCCACGTCAACGATGGCGGCCAGATCCTCTGCATCCAGCGTCAGTGCCAGATCGATCAACTCATCCGCATAATCGTCAGCCAGCGCGTCGACGTTGATGTAATCGACCGCGTCAGCGATCACGCCCTTGTCGATGTAATTCATCAACGCGTCGTAATCCTTCACGTAGTCTTGAAGGTTGTCAAGTCCCTTCACCAGCGCGACCAAAGCATCCATATCAACGCTTTCCAGCAAAGCATCCACGTCGATATACTGCATCAGGTCTGCCGACTTGACGTCGGAGACAATGATGTCCGCCAGCTTCTTGAACTGTTCCTTGGGAACGATCTCAAAAAGCTCATCCACAGAAACAACACCGCGCAGACCCTCAACAGAAACACCCGTCAAAAGTCCCTTCAGGTCACCGTTCTTGAGATAAGACAGAAACTCCTTGGCAGACACGGTTACCTTAATGTCGCTGGACACGGTGTTTCCGCTCTGCGTGTTTTCTGCTTCCACGTCCAACCAAGACGCAAAAACGCTCAGAGGAAGAACCGAGAGCATCATTACGACGGTCAGAAGCATGGCAAGAACTCTGCTGCACATTTTCTTCATACAAAAAACCTCGCTTTTCGTATCAGATTCCGCCGATCCTTGTCGCTCGGCGGTCACATAGTGGTCTATTCGATGCCGCTTTCACGTGCGTATGCGCGCGAGAGGGCACAGAAATGCCTATACATATAAATATAATACCATCAATCCCCACAATTGTCAATACCCAATTGAGAGTTTTTTCACTTTTTTACATTGTTTTTTCCTTTTTTCGCTTCCATTTTTTGATGATTTTGAACAATTCTTGTTCTCATTCTATAATTTGGAAAAAAGAACGGGGTTTTCGACAAATTCAAAGAAAAAGCTGGCTGCTTTTCTCTTGACAGCCCCGTCTTTTGTGGTATAATGGAGATGATTTCAAGCATCCGCGGAGGGATCGGATATGAAAAAGGTAAAAATGGCCGTGATCGGCTGCGGAAACCGCGGCTTTGGACTGCTCAGGGATATTTTACTGAATATGAAGGACGTTGAGGTGATCGGCGTTTGCGACCGTTACCCCGACCGCGTGGAGCGCGCCGCCGGCGAGGTGGGAAAGCGCTCGGGAACACGTCCGTTTGGCTCGGTCGATCACATGGACATACTGAAAATAGAAGCGTTGGACGCCGTTCTGGTCTCCACCTCGTGGGAAACGCACGTGGAGGTCGCGATCGACGCCATGAAGGCGGGTGTTCCCGTGGCTCTTGAGGTGGGCGGCGCGTATTCCATTGAAAAGCTCTGGGAAATGGTCCGTGTGCAAGAAAGCACGCGCGTGCCCCTGATGATGATGGAAAACTGCTGCTTTGGCAAGACCGAGCTGCTGGGCACCTCGCTGCTTCGCAACGGGCTTCTGGGCGAGCTTGTGCACGCGCACGGCTGCTACGGGCATTATCTATGCAAGGAAATTGCGGGTGGTGACATCAACCGCCACTACCGTTTGCGCAATTATCTGACGCGCAACTGCGAAAACTACCCCACGCACGAGCTGGGCCCCATCGCAAAGGCGCTCAACATCAACCGCGGAAACCAGATGCTCTCGCTCGTTTCGGTCGCGTCCAAGGCCTCGGGCATGAAGGATTACGTCAACCGCCACGCGGATGAGTATCCCGACCTTGTCGGCAAGGAGTTCCGCCAGGGCGACATTGTCAACACGATCATCACCTGTGCCGACGGCTCGACGATCACGCTCCGTCTTGACACCACGCTCCCCCGCTCCTACGCGCGCGAGTTTACGCTGCGCGGCACGCGCGGGCTTTATGAGCAGGCGACCAACTCGGTCTATCTTGACGGTGAAAAGGAGTTTTGGGAGACCGACGAATACTACCGCACGGTCAACAACAACGCTTCTCGTTTTGAAGCCGACTATCTGCCCGACATTTGGAAGAACATCAATCCAGACGACGTTGCCATCGGCCACGGTGGTATGGACGGGATTGAGTTCCGCGTCTTTGTCGACGCGCTCAAAAACGGCTCCGAAATGCCTATTGACGTTTACGATGCCGCCGCTTGGATGAGCATCACTGCCCTCTCCGCGGCCTCGATCGCAGCCGGCGGCATGCCCCAGGCGGTCCCCGACTTCACCGGCGGCCTCTGGACCGTCCGCAAACCGCAGGACGTGGTTGTTCTTCCCATCGTGTAAGGGGTATTGGGGAGCTTGTCGTGCTTTTTTCAGGGAGAAAACTTTTTGAAAAAAGTTTTCTCCCTGCTGATTGTAGACCAAAGGTACGTTATTTGTTAGATTGCACAAATATTTTTATTCCGCTTTTTCTTTTGGCGAAAAAGGCGCAAAAGAAAAAGCTTGGCAAAAAGAAAAGCGCCGAAAAGAAGGTGTTTCGCCGCCTG
>JAZRFD010000089.1:0-13680 GCA_045661185.1 Eubacteriales bacterium
CCGTTCCCTCAAAGCGACGCTTATAGTTCTTCCCAAAGGTTGAAAAGTGGGGGATCGGCTCGGTCAGATCATACCCTATGAACCACCTATATGCAATATTGACCTCGATCTCCTTGATCGTCTGTCGCATACTTCTGATCGCGTACAGATATTGGATAAACACGATCTTAAAAAGCACAACGGGATCAATTCCGGGATTCCCCCATTCCGCTTCCTTGTACAACCCTTTTACCTCTACCTAGATGAAGCTCCTTTCGATTGCATTCTCGATCTCTCGCAGCATATGATCCTGCGGTACCAGATCTTCTATACACAACATTTGCAATTGTGTCTGCTTGCTTTTATCCTTTTTTCTGTACATAAAAAACACCTGCCTTTACGGTATCTATTATACCATATCAGCAGGTGTCTCGTCAATACGACATCCTTTTTGTCTACAGTCTGAAGGGAGAGCACCGCTCTCCCCTTTTTTCTTTTATTTTACAAAGCGTCAATCCGCGGACGCGCTTGGTGCCGTCAAGCCAAAATACGCCAGAATGCCGTCGTAGATTCCTTGCGTAAACAAATCGGGGCTTTCTGCCAGTAGTGCGGCATCCCCCGCATTGCTGATAAAACCCATTTCCAGCAGCGTTGCGGGCATCGTGGCGTTTTTGAGAACACGAAGCTCGGGATTGAGCTTCACGCCGCGATCCTTGAGCCCCGTAGTGTCAAGCATTCCCTGCAACAAACGTGAGGCAAAGGAATACGAGATGCTATTCTCCTCTGCAACGTACACCTCAATGCCGTTTGCAGCTGCATCCGTGTAGGAATTGATATGTAAGCTGATAAAATAATCCGCGCCGAACTCCTGAGCGCCTTGCACGCGCGCATCCAAGCTGGAATTGTTATCTGTGCCAAGCACCGTATCGGCGGTGGGACGGGACAAGCGGATCTCAAACCGTCCGTCAGCCTGCAAAAGCTCTGCAAGCATACAACCGATCTCAAAGGTCAGATCCTGCTCATACAGTCCGTTTCCGGAAGCACCCGAATTGTGATACGAGGTGGGGTTATGCCCCTGGTCTATGTAGATTCGGATCTTCCCCGACGGCGGCGCGGGCATAGCGTTTTGCAGCGCCTCGAGCTGCGCCTTTAAGGCATCAATCTCCTGCTGCATCGCCGCGCTTTGGCCCTTGAGTGCGTCGATCTCCTCTTTTGCGACCTCGTTTTGACCCTTAAGCGCGTCGATCTCCTCTTTTGCGGCCTCATTTTGGCCCTTAAGCGCGTCGATCTCCTCTTTTGCGGCTTCATTTTGGCCCTTAAGCGCGTCGATCTCCTCTTTTGCGGCTTCATTTTGACCCTTGAGGGCATCAATCTCCTCTTTTGCAGCCTCATTTTGACCCTTGAGCGCATCAATTTCCCCTTGCGTCGCCTCGTCGCGAGCCTTGAGCGCTTCGAGCTCCAGCTGTGATGCCGTGTAGCCTTCCTTGAGTGTGTCGATCTCGCTTGCGGCATCGGACAGCTCCTTTTTCAATGCGGCAACGTCATCCACCGTAGCGTGAGGCGCTTGGGTGATGCAAGAGGTGAGCAGAAGCATCACGGCGCAGACCGTGCAAGCCAGCACCGTCCACACGTGCGCGCTTTTTCTTTGAATACCGTTTTTGAAAGGATGGTTCATTGTGTTTCTCCTTGTGCTTTGCAATATGTCCTTGTTGGGAGCACATTGGATCCTTTTTTATATCATTATATCAAATTTCGCGCATCGCGTCAAGGCGCTTTTGAGCTTATTTCAAAAACAGATGCAACAGCTTTTCGTAAAACTTGCCTCTGTACGGTTGGTAGCGCATCGGCAGGTCGATCCATGTCTTTTGTCTACGACAGACTTGTAATGCGTAAACGCGCCAAAGCCGTCCTTGCCGTGGTACAAGCCCATGCCGCTCTCTCCTACACCGCAAAAGCCCATGGCGCTGGTCGCCAAATGGATAATGACGTCGTTGATGCACCCGCCACCGTAGGAAAGCTCGCGCGTGATCACCTCGATCCTCTGGACGAGATCGCCCTGTTTACGTTGCGTGCGCGTGAGTACCTTCCTCTTGTTCTGCTTGGTCGAGTTGGCGCGCCGCCGCTTCCTTTTGTGCACGATTTTTCTGAACGCGTCGTTCGATCCTGCGTGCAACGATGGGGTACAGAATCGCCAGGTAGATAGACGTGCCAAGCCATGCCATGGGCCCCGCAAAAAAGAGGGCATTGAGGTCGTGTGCAAAAAAGATCGAAACCGTAACGCGCGCGATCAGCTCGATCACGCCGCAGACCACGGTGGGAACGGTAGAGCCAAAGCTTTTTAGTCCCGCGCGCCACGCGTAAAGCATACTGACGCATGGGAAGAACGCCAGCTGAACGATCAGATACCGATGCGCGTATTGGAGGATTTCCGCATTCTTCCCTACAAACGCCATATATACGTACCGATCAAGCCCAAACACCGTCAGCAACAGCATAAACGCTCCAAAGCCGAAATAGATAAACAGTACGTTGCGGATCCCGTGTCGCGCGCGATCCAAGCGCTCCGCACCGATGTTCTGCGCACAGAACGCAAGCAATGCCGACTCAAAGACCGCGAACAGAACCCAGAACAGTCCCATGATCTTGCCCGTCATCGACACACCCGTTACGGCCGCCACACCGTGCCCATTGATTGCGACCTGCAAAAGGAGCGAGCCCATGGTCGTGATCGAGCTTTCAAGTCCCAACGGGATACCAAGCCCCAGCAAGCGCTTGATGATCGGCATGGAAATCCTTGCCTCCGTGCGAGAGAAGTGTATGAGCTTTAGGCGTCGACGGAACATCACAATGTAAATAATCGAGCCCGTTGCGGCGGAGCAAAGCGTTCCAAGCGCCGCGCCCGCGATTCCCATGGGAAACACGACGAGAAACAGAAAATTAAACAGTACGTTGCCAAGCCCGTTGATCAGCGAGATGTAAACCGGAGTCTTGGAGTCCCCCAACGCGCGGAAGCAGCCCGAAAGCAGCCACGTGGGAGCGGAAACGGGCTTCGCCAAGAAAATGATGACCGTGTAGGTAACCGACATATCAAGCAGCCGATCGGGGGTGTTCATCAGCTTCAGCACAGGACGCGCAAGCAGAACCGATGCGCCCGTGGCAAGCAGAATGATGACGAGCGTCAGCCAGACCGCGTTTGCAAGCGTTCGTCGCATTCCCTCGTAGTCCTTCGCGCCAAAGCGTTGTCCAATGACAATGGACACACCCGCAAGGATCGAAAAGGAAAGGTTATTCACCAGCATCACAAAGGGCGACGTCACGCTAACAGCACCGAGCGCCTCGGTATTGACAAAATGGCCGACCATGAGACTGTCGGTGAAATTGTAAATATAATCCATCATGCTTGCCAGAAGCATCGTGCAAGCAAACGAAACGATGAGCCTTGTAGGGCTCCCCTTTGTCAAATCTCTTACCATACCGCCGTGACCTCCGTGAGTAACAGTATTATAGAAGCCTTCAACCGCCTACAGTATACAGCAAAGTTTTCTCAATTGCAATAAACAATACCGATTTTCACTTGCACTTTTCCGACATTTTTGCTTTTTTTATCTTGAAAAAAAGCTTTTTTTATTGCATTTTTTCGTTTCGTGTGCTATACTGTTTTCAATTCTTGAGGGAGGTGACCGTTTTGGACATATTACTGTCGGGAAAATCTACGCTGCAATATCATCACGAAAACCACTGCCACAAAAAAACATGGGAGCTGATCGTCAATCTCGAGGGAAGCGGATATATGGAGGTTGATGGGGAGAAGATTCCCTTCTCTCCCTATACCGTGGTCTGCATTCCCCCCGCGCTGGTTCACAGCAAGTACGCGGCCGAGGGCTTTTGCGACATGTGGGTCTGGTGCGATGAGTTCCCGATCCTCGACACCTCGCGCATTACGGTCCTGCAGGACGACAGCGACCACAATATCACCTCGCTGATGAGTATTCTCTACTCGGTGCAATACCGCAAGGAGCCCAACAAAAAGGTTGTTGCCGAGTCGCTTCTGGACTCGATCCAGCAGCTGATCCTATCCCGCCTTGAAAAAAAACCGCTCGACCCACGTGTGGACGCGATCTTGAACGACATTGTGCACCACTTTCAGGATCCCGCGTTTTCACTTGACGAATGCCTTACCAAAAACGGCTATTGCTCGGATCATATGCGCCGCATCTTTCGCGAGCAGATGGGCAAAACGCCGCACGAATATCTGATGCACCTGCGCCTGAAAACGGCGAAAAAATTTCTCAACGCACGGGACGTTTCCAACTATTCTGTCACCGAAATCGCGGCCATGGTGGGCTTTAACGACATCAGCTACTTCTCGCGCGCCTTCAAAAAGGCAACGGGCATCGCACCGAGTGACTATTTTGAAAAACCTTAACGAACATCGCAGACAGAGCAATCTGTCCGCGATGTTCGTTGTAGACAAAAGGCGTACAGATTATCAATTTGAGCAATTTTTTAGTACCGCTTTTTCTTTTGACCAAGAAGGCGCAAAAGAAAAAGCTTGGCAAAAAGAAAAACGCCGTTTTTCAGGGAAATTTCGCGCTCTGCGGAGCGCGAGGAGGGCTACGCGCCCTCCACTGCGCCGCCTTTTGAAAAAGGCGGGCGAAAACTTTTATCAAACTGACGAACCTCGTTAGTTGAGTCTACAGTCAGCATCGCGGACAGAGCAATCTGTCCGCGATTTGTGTATAGATTTTCCATGCGGTGTCTATGCTAAACGTGAGGTGATCAACTTGAAGATACTGATGCTGACCGACCGCATGGACACGGGTGGCGCGGAGACGCACATCGCGTCTCTTGCAATGGGACTTTGGGAAATGGGGTGTGAGGTAAGCGTGCTTTCCGAGGGCGGACGCACCGCGGACGAATTGGAGTCCCTCGGCATCCGACAGATCCGAATGCCGCTCGTTACACACAACCCCATTCGATGGCTTCTTCTGCGGCAGAGGCTGAAACGGCTCGTAAAAGCTGAGCGGTACGACATTATACACGCGCACGCGCGCATCCCCGCGTTTTTAATGCGCGGCCTTTGCAAATACGGGTGTGCCGAGATCGTAACCGTTCACGCGCACTTTGCTTCCCCCGCTCTTTTACGGCGTTTGTGCTACTGGGGGCAGCGCACGGTGGCCGTGAGCGAGGATCTGCGTGCGTACGTTTGCGATGTGTATCGCGTTCCCGCCGAGCAGGTACCCGTCATTCCGAACGGGATTGATTGCAAGCGCTTTGCACCGCAAAAAAACGGCTTTTCGACACAGGACACGCGCCCCTTGCGCATTTTGTTTGCCAGTCGCCTGGATCGCGATTGCGCGTGCGGCGCGCGCTTGCTTTGCCGCATCGCTCCGACACTCTGCCGCCAATTTCCCGATTTGCAGATCGGAATTGCGGGGGGCGGTGAGGCACTTGGGGAGATCCGTTCCCTTGCCAACGAGGCCAATTCCGTCATCGGTCACGATGCCGTGACCCTGCCCGGGCACATTTCGGACATGTCCGCGCTTCTTCCCACGCAGGATATTTTTGTGGGCGTCTCACGAGCGGCAATGGAGGCCGCGGCATGCGGCTGCGCGGTCGTTTTATGCGGAGATGAGGGCTACATGGGAATCCTGCGCGCATCAAACGCGCGCGAGGCCGTTTTGTCCAACCTCTGCTGCCGCTCCGCGCCCTTTCCCAACGCGGAGCGGCTTTTGGGAGACCTGCGCTTTCTTTTGGAGCACCCCTCGGAGCGTGCACGGTATGCTCAAGAGGCACGCGACGTGATAATCAACCGTTTTGACAGCGTACAAGCCTGCCGACAAACGCTGGCGCTCTACCACCGCGCCATTCTGCCAAAAGGCAAAAAAACGATCGTCATCGGGGGATATTTCGGGTGCGGAAACGCGGGCGATGACCTGATCCTGCGCGGATTTTTGACCGCTCTGCGCGACGCAGCCCCCGCGCTCCGCGTGATTGCGCTCACAGGGCATCCGCGCGCCGATTCACGCCGCTTCGGCATCCCCTGCCGTTCGCGCAAAAATCCGTTTTCGGTTGCCTCCGCGCTTTTGCGTGCCGACGCGTTTTTGTGTGGCGGCGGCTCGCTTTTGCAAAACACCACCAGCAATCGCTCGCTTTTCTACTATCTGCATCTGCTCCGCGCGGCCAGATTGCTCGGCGCGCGCCCGATCCTTTACGCCGCGGGCCTTGGGCCCTTACACGGGGATCGCGCACGGAGAAAAAGCGCAAAAACGCTGGCACGGTGTCAATATATCAGCCTGCGCGACCCCGTATCCCTTCGTCTTGCGCAACGGCTCGGGCTTGACCGCGCCCTCTTGCACGAGGGGGCTGATCCCGCGCTTTTTCTATCCTCTCCGCCCGACACACGCACGGCTTTTTTACTCCGCGAAGCAGGGCTTGCGGAAAGCACGCCCTATTTTTGCGTAATCCTAAAGGGAGGGCGCGGCACGGTCGATGCGTGCCGCATGACCGCGGCCGCCGCGCGTATGATCGCCAAGCGATACACGCTGACCCCCGTTTTTCTTGTGCTTGACAGCAAGCGCGATCTGCACGCCGCCCGCGTTGCAGCCTCTGTCCTTGGCGCGCCCCTATTGCACCTGCGCGAGGGGCGGGATGCCATGGCCATCCTCTCCGGCGCGCGCTTTTGCGTTACGATGCGTTTGCACGCCATGATCCTTTCCTCGGCCGTCGCCACGGTGTCGCTTGGAGTCTGCACGGACGCGCACGACCAAAAGATCCCCGCCTTTGCCGCACAAAGCGCGCAACGCGTGATCCCGCGGAGCGAATTGAGCGTGGGGGCGCTGGTCGCTCAAATGGAGGAGCTGCTTGCCACCCGCGATGCGCTTCGTCCCGTTTTGCAGGGCGCTGTGACGGATTTGCGAAAAAAAGCGAAAAAAGACCTTGAAAATATCCTCGCAATGCTTTATAATAATAGGTAGATTGTAACAAAGCGAGGAAAAAACATGAAAAACGCACAATTGGCCGATCTTTTGCGCCCCGAGGACTTTGACGGCATTGTCGGTCAGGAGCACCTCTTTGGCGAGAGGGGCGTGGTACGCCGTATGCTCGCGGGCGGACGGATCACCAATATGATCTTCTTCGGCCCTCCCGGCACGGGCAAAACGACCGCCGCGTCCATCATCGCAAAGCAGTCGGGCATGACCTTCCG
Source organism: Eubacteriales bacterium (assembly GCA_045661185.1). GTDB lineage: Bacteria > Bacillota > Clostridia > Oscillospirales > CAG-272 > UMGS1865. The sequence continues at coordinate 7,187 of JAZRFD010000089.1, forward strand.
CAAGCTCAACGCCACCTCCGCGTCGCTCTCCGACGTTAAGGCGATCATTCAGGAAACGGGCAACGTGTTCGGCTCGGGCGGTATTTTGCTGTATCTCGACGAGATCCAGTATTTCAACCGCAAGCAGCAGCAATCGCTCCTTGAATATATGGAGGACGGGCGCATCACGCTCATTGCTTCCACCACCGAAAATCCGCATTTCTTCGTCTATAACGCGATCCTCTCACGCTCCTCGCTCTTTGAGTTCAAGCCCGTCACCTCAGCGTCACTGCGTCCCGTCTTTTTCCGTGCGCTGGATTACCTCAACCGCGAGAACGGGCTGGAAAAGGTCGTTTCAGACGAGGTGTGCGATTATATCGGACATGCCGCACGTGGTGACGTGCGACACGCGATCGTGCTGTTTGAAAACGCCTATCACGCCGCCGACGGCGAGATCACAAAGGAGCACGTGGATAGCTTTGACACGTCGGTGAGCAATTTTAACGACGACACGCACTACGATCTGCTCTCCTGCCTGCAAAAATCCATTCGCGGCTCTGACCCCGACGCGGCAGTATTTTATCTGGCAAAACTGCTCCTTTCGGGCGAATTGCTTTCGGTCTGCCGCCGTTTGCAGGTCATCGCCTCCGAGGACGTAGGGCTTGCCTACCCCTTGGCCGCGGTCGTCACGCGTGCCTGCTGCGAGTCTGCCAAGGAGCTTGGCATGCCCGAGGCGCAGATCCCGCTTGCAAACGCGGCAATCCTGCTTGCCACCGCTCCCAAGTCCAACGCTGCCGAAATGGCAGTACAGGCGGCGGGCGCGGCCGTTGAAAAAGGCATGGGGATCAACGTCCCGCTCCATCTGCAAAGCCCCCTGTTCAAGGGCTACAAGTATCCGCACGACTACGAAAACCATTACGTCGAGCAGCAATATCTCCCGTCCGATCTTCTTGGCGCGACCTTCTATCACCCCGGTCCCAACAAAACCGAGCAGGCGGCTGCCGAGTATTGGAAAAAGATCAAAGGCAAATAATACACAAGAGGTGGCGTTCCGAACGGTTCGCCACCTCTTGACAAAACACACCAAAAATGCTATAATGGAGCAAACTATGTTCAAGGAGGGAGAGCATGAAAACAATTCTGGTCAGCGCGTGTCTTTTGGGCGAATGTTGTCGCTATGACGGCGCGAGCAAGCCGTGTGATGCAGTTCTTGCACTACGCAAGCAATACCGTCTCGTTCCCATCTGCCCCGAGGTGATGGGCGGACTCCCCACCCCGCGTGTTCCCTCCGAAATCAACGGCGACCGTGTGATGATGAAAAACGGCACGGACGTCACGCAAAACTATCACGACGGCGCGCGAAAGGCACTTGCGATCGCGCGTGAAAACGGCTGCACGGTAGCTGTTTTAAAGGAGCGCAGCCCCTCTTGCGGCAAGGGCTTGGTTTATGACGGAAGCTTCAGCGGCAGGCTTGTATCGGGCAACGGCATTTGCGCATCTCTCCTTTTGAAAAACGGCATATGCGTGCTTGGCGAGAGTGAGCTGGAAAAGCTCGCAGAAAACACGCTATGAGTTGCAAAACAGCGTTTTCACCGCAACGCTTTTCAAAATCCACTTGACTTTTCGTGCCGATTCCTTTATAATAAAATCAATCAAAATTCGGAGGTAACCATCATGAATTACACGATCAAGAATGAAGAATTAACGGTTGTCGTTGCAGACAAGGGCGCGGAGCTGATCTCCGCTCGCCGCGGCGATTGCGAATACGTTTGGGTAGCCGATCCCAACGTTTGGGGCTTCCATTCCCCCCTCGTTTTCCCCGTTTGCGGAAGATTTCAGGACGCGCAATACATCTACCAAGGCAAGATCTATAACATCGACCTGCACGGCTTTATCCGCCCCTCGGTCCTGACCGTTGAAAAGCATACCGATACGGAGATCTGCCTGGCGCTTTACGCTACCGAGGAGACCAAAAAGGTATACCCCTTTGATTTTACCCTCAAGGTTTGGTACATTCTGGACGGCAACAAGCTGACCTGCCGCTTTGATATGGCAAATGTGGGCGACAACATGCTCCCCATCACCATGGGCGGTCACCCCGGCTTTAACGTGCCCCTTGACGGCGGCGCGTTTGAGGACTATTACCTCGAATTCTCCGAGGATTGCTCCCCTGACCAATTCGTCCTCTCCGAGCGTTGCCTTATGACCGGCAAAAAGCGCGCCCTCCCCTTGGAGGATTCCCGCATCCTGCGCCTGCGCCACGATCTGTTTGACAACGACGCGATTTTCATGAGCCGCATGGCAAGCTCCGTCACGCTCAAGTCCGATAAGTCCGAGCGCTTCGTTACCGTCTCCTATGCCGATATGCCCTACCTCGGCATTTGGCACAAGCCTCATATGGCAGCACCCTTTGTCTGCATCGAGCCCTGGTGCGGCCTGCCCGGCGTTGACGGCGAGCTTGAGGATATGGAGACCCGCGCCGATATGTTCCGCATCCTCCCCGGCAAATCCAAGTCGGTTGAGTTCTCTATGCTGTTTGGTTGATGCGTTTGACAGGAGACGCGTTTGGGGGAACTTTTTTGAAAAAAAGTTCCCCCAAGCCCCTTCAAAAAACTTTCACTCCATGGGCTTGTCTGCCCTCATTTGGAACCGCTATCAAATCGGTTCCTTTTTTTGTGCGGTGCGCCGTGAAAGTTCCCGCGTGCAGTACAGACTCTGTTCGTGCGTCGCACTTTCGCAGCTCGCTGCCGCTCGCCCGCACGAGGGAACGTTGGTGCGCGTATCGGCAGAAACAGATTGTTTGCACCTTGACTGAAATGCGCTTCAGAGAAGCGCACACACCCCGCGCGCTCGTGTTGTTAAGACACGAACGCGCGGGGTGTGCTCTTTTATGAAGGTTTAGGAGGGGTGAGGGTTTGGGAGAGGGGAACCCTTTCCTTAAAAGGGTTCCCCTCTCCCAAAAAGTCCATCCCTATTAATCAGCTTTCTTAATGATCTTACGCGGGCATTTGGAAGCGCAGATACCGCAGCCCGTGCACTTGGACTGGTCGATCGTAGCCACAAAATCCGTCACCGTAATCGCTCCTACGGGGCAATTCTTTTCACAGATCTTACAGGAGATACAACCCACGTCACACTGCTTGCGCGTCATAGCACCCGTTTCAACCGAGCGGCACTCCACGCAATACTTACTCGACACGGGGATCATTGCAATGATGTGCTTAGGGCACAGATTTGCGCACGCGCCGCAGCCGATACACTTGGCATCGTCAACGACCGCCAAGCCGTCCACCACGTGGATCGCATCGTACTTACAGGCCGCCACGCAGGTGCCAAGACCGATACAGCCGTTGGGACAAAGCTTGTCACCGCCGCCCATTTTTTCGGCCGCGATACAGTCGGGCGCGCCCTCGTACACGTACTTGTATTTTGCCGTGTGGCAGTTGCCCGAGCACATAACGTGCGCATGGAGCGGCACGGATGCCTCGACCTCCATCCCCATGATCTCACCGATTCGCTTCGTGCCCGCCGCCGAGCACGCGTTGCAGGCGTTGGGCTTTGCCTCGCCCTTGACGATCGCATCCGCCAAGGCCGCACAGCCCGAATATCCGCATCCGCCGCAGTTTGCGCCGGGCAGAGCCTCAAGGATCTGCTCCACGCGCTCATCCACCTTTACGGCAAACACGCGCGACGCGATCGCCAGCACCACGCCGAACAAAATTCCAAGACCGGCAAAAATGCCGACAGGAATCAAAACTAATTCAATTGGCATATGTATAACCTCTTTCCGTTCGTGATAGGAGCTTCCGCATCAGAATTTGACGCCCGAGAAGCAAGAGAACGCCATGGCAAGAAGCCCTGCCGTGATCAACGTCAAGGGGAATCCCTTAAACGCGCGCGGCGGCTCGGCATTTTCCAAACGGACGCGCACGCCCGCAAACACCACGATCGCAAGCGTAAAGCCCATGGACGCGGCAAAGCCGAAGCAGATCGCCTCGATCAGGTTGTACCCTCTTTGCACGATCAGGAGCGCGGAGGAAAGCACCGCGCAGTTGGTGGTAATCAGCGGCAGATAAATACCCAGCGCCGTATAGAGCGCGGGCACGAACTTGCGCAGGAACATTTCGATAAACTGCACAAGTGCCGCGATAACCAGAATAAACGCGATCGTTTTGAGATAATCCAGATTGAAGGGCTTGAGCAAATACTCATAGACCGCCCACGTCACGGCGCTTGCCACCGTGATGACAAAGGTGACCGCCATACCCATACCAAGTGCGGTAGAGGGCTTTTCGGAAACGCCTAAAAACGGGCAGCAGCCGTAGAACTTGGAGAAAATAAAGTTCTCTACAAGAAGTGCCGTAAACATCAGGATCAGGATCTGTCCGAAATTCATACGTTCACCTCCTCGCTTGCATTGGTCGTCTCTGCGGAATGACGCAGGTCATCGATCTCCTTCAAACGCGCGCGGTCAGCCACGGAGTTGCGGATCTTCTGCACCACGGCAATGATCAGTCCCAGCGTCATAAATGCGCCCGCGGGCAGAATAAAGATGACCATCGGGTTTTCGCTGTAGCCGGGGATCTTGTAGCCCATGATCGAGCCCGCGCCCAGCAGCTCGCGCACAAACGCGATCAGGCAAAGCGCAAACGTAAAGCCAAGTCCCATCGAAAGACCGTCCACAATACTCGGGAGCGGCTTGTTTTTGGATGCAAACGCCTCGGCGCGCGCCAGAATAATACAGTTTACAACGATGAGCGGAATAAACAATCCAAGCGCTTGATAAAGCGAGAAGAAATACGCTTGCATCAAAAGCTCGACCGCCGTGACAAAGCCCGCGATGACGACGATGTACGCCGCAATGCGCACCTGCTTGGGAATAAACTTTCGCAGGAGCGAAATGAACAGGTTCGAGCAGATCAGTACCGCCGTTGCCGCAAGTCCCATGCCAACCGCATTGGCAAGCGTGGTTGTGACCGCAAGCGTCGGGCACATACCCAAAAGCTGCACGAGCACGGGGTTGTTGTCAAGAAGCCCTTCCTTGAGCTGCTTCAAAAATTTATTCATTCACAGCACCTCCCATACTCGCAAGCGCCTTCATCAGCGCGCTTGTTGCTTTATTGATTCCGGCCGTTACAGCCTTGGAGCTGTAGGTTGCGCCCGAAATACCGTCTACGTTGGAGTAATCAATTTTTCCGCTCATGCCGTAAAACTGCTTGCGGAAGCTATCGCTTTCAATGTTTGAGCCAAGTCCCGGGGTTTCCGCGTGGCTGATGATCTCCACGCCGCAGACCTTCAGGTCCGCATCGTAGCCGACCATCATCGTAATATCGCCGCCGTAGCCCGAGCCCTCAACGACCTCCACACAAAATCCCTGAAGCTCATCTTTTTCATTGTAAACGACGTATACGTTGTCATAACCCTTGATCTGCTCGGTCTTGGGAGACTCCAGATCAAAGATCGCACCGATCGCCTCCGCCTTGACAGCGGCTTGGTTTTCGGCATATTTGTCCTTGGTCAGATTATACACGAACGCAACGACGCCCGCGATGATCGCACAGATCAAAAGCAGCTTCAGACCAATGACGAGAGCGGAGAGTACGCTATTGTTTTTCGTCTTTTCCATGCTCTCACGCCCCTTTCCTTTGACGGCGCGCCTTGCCGTATACGCGCGGCTTGGTCACCATATCCAAATACCATACAAGGCAGTTCATAATCAAAATCGAGAAGGAAACGCCCTCGGGAAGTCCCGCAAAATAGCGAATGAACACGGTCAGAAGTCCCGCGCCAACGCCGTAAATAATGCGTCCCCAGCTCGTAACGGGCGAGGTAACGTAGTCGGTCGCCATAAAGATCGCACCGATCATCAGCCCCCCGCTGAACACAGACGCGCCCATAAAGGTCAGGCGCTCCATCATCGAAGCATCCATGCCAATGGGCATCGGAAGTGCAAAGGTGAGCAGAGCCACCGTACCGATCATTGCAACGGGAATGTGCCAACGAATGACACCGCGCGCCAAGAGATAAACACCGCCGATGAGCAGCATCAGCGCGGAAATTTCACCGATACAACCGCCGTGGTTGCCAAGGAACAGATCCAAAACGTCGATTCCCTCCATCGCTCCCCCCTTGAGAGACGCCAGAGGCGTTGCCGAAGCAACGGCATCAAAGGAGCGATCGAATGCCTTGGGATAGCTGTTTGCCATATCGTTAGACCACGCCAGCATCAAAAAGACACGTGCCGCCAAAGCGGGGTTCATAATATTCTTGCCAAGTCCTCCAAAGAGCTGCTTGACCACGATGATCGCAAACGCCGCGCCCACAACGGGAACGTACAAGGGTGCCCCCGCGGGCAGATTCAATGCCAAAAGCAAACCCGTGACCGCCGCGGAGCAATCCGAAATGGTAACGGTACGACGCAGAACCAGCTGCGTCAGCATTTCAAACAGAACGCAAGCGACGACCGAGATCAGCACGATCAGCGCCGCGCGCAGACCAAACGCATAAATTCCCCA
>JAZRFD010000090.1:0-5568 GCA_045661185.1 Eubacteriales bacterium
TTTTTGAGAAAACAAAAAGGGAGCTGATTCATTCAGCGCAGAACAAAAACACACGAAACAATCAAATAAAAAAGAACCGCTTTTGCTATCGAAAATGGGTAGTAAAAGCGGTTTTTAAGGTAGAAATTCTTGCGAATTTCAATTTTAATGTGTGTTTTTTAGCCGCACTGAATGAATCAGCCCCGAAAAAATATTATTTGTCTCTGTAGTAGGCAACGGCAAGATCCACGACCATGCTGTAGGAGCGCGTGCCCGCCTGTGCACCCTGGCCCTTGAGATAGGCGTCGTTGGTCGCGTTTGAAACCGTGGCGGCAAGGTTGTCGCGGTATTTTTCAAAAAACGCGCTGTAGGCGGCCTGCTCGCCGTGGATGCCGTCGGGCACCTTGTGCCAGACCTCGGAATAGCCCTCGTAATCGGCGGAGTAGAGCGCTGACATGACGAACTCATAGGTGCTTAAGATCCCGCTGTAGCGGATATAGGGGTCGTCGGATGCAAGACAGACGAGGAACGCCACGAAATTGGCTTCATCCTCGCGCGCGATCCCGCGTTGGTGCGCCAGCTCGTGCGCGGCGGTGTAGGGGATCGTGTAGTCGGGGAAATTGACGTTGACATTGGCCTCTCCCGTGAAAAAGGTGTAAATCCCCGTGATATGCGTGTAGGACATCGGCTCGCTGAGCATGACGGGCTTGAGGGGGGAAGAAAAGTGATCCAAAAAGTCGTATTTTGCGCACACGCGGTCGTATGCGTCAATGAGCTTGTCGTTCATTTCGGACACCGAGTAGGGCATGACCGACGCGCCGTTTGGCATATAGGAGATTTCGCCGGAAAGGTTCGCGAGCTCCTCGGCAAGGATGGTTGCCGTGTCGCAAAGCTCCTCGGCGCTTACGGGCTTGCGTTCAAGTCCCAGCTTTTGATCCAGCGTGCGCCCGTGGTAGCCCGCCGCAAAGGTCCAGACAAAGAGATTGAGAAAAATGCAGACGATGGAGAGAATGATCCCGATATACACCAACGTGCTTTTCCATGAGTCGCAGTAGTGGCGGTAGGCGATGGCGATCAGCGCGACCACCGCCGCAGGGATCAGAATAATGCAAAGCTCCGCCAGAGAAAAGGGAAGCCAGCCCGTCAGCTTGGCCAACAGAAAGCGAAGCACGGTGCTGACGGATTGATTGAAGCCGTCGGCAAAATCGGGGCTTACCAAAAAGGCAAGATAGAGAAGCGCGCTGACAGCGGTCAGACCAAATATGATTTTAGATGCCATTGGCAGCTTTTTTGTACGGATCGAAGTCATAGCTCCTCCTTTCTTTGTCCGTGCGCCTTCCAAAACGCGGGAAAGCAGGTGCGGATCAGCTCGTTTAGGTCGGGCGCGAGCGGTGCCTGCAGCATCATCTGCTCGCGCGTGGTCGGGTGCGGAAAGGTCAGCGTATATGCGTGTAGGGCGTGGCGTTGGATCAGGGGTGTTGGGATGCCGTAAAGGTCATCGCCCGTGATCGGATGGCCGATGGACGCAAAATGCACGCGCAATTGGTGCGTGCGCCCCGTGATGGGAGACGCCAGAACCAGCGTGTGCCCGTTTTCAACCGCTAAAACTCTGTAAAGCGTTTTTGCGGGATCGGCATCGGGGGTCGTTGGCGGGCAGACCTCGCGCAAAATGATGCTTTCCCTCGTGCGATGGAGACACACGTCGATCATTCCCTCGCGCTCTCGCATCTGACCGTCCAGCACCGCCAGATATTGCTTGCGGATCTCTCCCGCTTGCATGGCTTGCGTCATTCTCCCTGCCGCAGCCTTGTTGCGCGCAACGAGCAGCAGCCCGCTGGTGTTGCGGTCAAGACGGTTGATGGGGCGAAAAACAAAGGGGATGCCGCGCTGCGCATAGCGGAACGCCAGCGCGTTTGCAACGGTGTCGTCGTAGTGATCGTGCGAGGGGTGCGTGGGCATATTGGCGGGCTTTGTGGGAACGACGAGGTCGTCGTCCTCGTAAAGCACGTCCAGAGGCAGATCCACCGCCAACAGATCAGGCGAGGATGCGCGGTCCTCTGTTTCAAGCGTCAGCACGTCGCCCTCCTGCAATACGTATCGAACGGTACGCCGAACGCCGCCGACACAGATGCCGGCGTTGCGATATTTGAGATATTTCAGCATTTTGGTGGAGAGATCCAGCTCACAGCGCAAAAAATCGCGCAGCGCTCTGCCGGCCCACTCCGCAGGAATCGTGATCTGCATGGCGTGCTCCGTTCGCTTGTATATAACGATAGTATATCATTTTTTTTTGAGTTTTACAAGAAGTTTCGGTGACGGAATTGAAATAATTGTGAAATATAGGGAGAAGGACTTGCACAAACGCCTTTTTTGTGATAAAATAGAGCATAGATATCAGCTATTGGAAAGGAATCTACATGAACGTAAAAAAAATGATCGCGTTGGCGCTCGCAGTCTTGATGTCTGCATTGCCGCTTTTCTCCTGTCGCGGACGGGGGGAAGCGCCCGACAGCACGCTGACGCGCCCAAAAGAAATTGATACGACCCCCGTTGAGGTTGGTGAGCAGACCGATTATGCCGCGCTTGCCGCCGAGCGACTGGACGGGGTAGTGGTGACGCCCGCATCGGATTTCACCTATCTCATTGCAAACGGTGTTGCGCGTATTACGGGATATGCGGGCACGGGTGCTACCGTGCGCGTGCCGACCACAATTGAGGGCGCAACCGTGACGAGCATTGCCGACGGTGCTTTTGCCGAGCACACCGAGATCGAGGTGCTGATTCTGCCCGAAACGCTTGCGTATATCGGGAACGGAATCTTAAAAGGCTGCACGTCCCTGCAATATCTGGAATGCGGGCTGATGGGCGCGGATGCCGAGAGCGCGCAGTTCCTCGGATATCTTTTTGATGCCGACACGTACGAAAATAATCCGCGTGACGTTCCGCCCGCGCTCAAGCTTGTGCGTCTGACGGAAAACGCGACCGCTTTGAGCGACTACGCCTTTTTCGATTGTAACGATCTTTTGGCGGTCGTTCTGCCCGAAAGCATTCAAACGGTTGGCAAATTTGCCTTTTTTAATTGCACGTCCATGGAAAGCGTGGTCGGTCTGGAGCGCGTCGTCGAGGTCGGCGCATATGCCTTTGCCGATTGTACGGCCTTCCGCGAGCTGGTCTTTGGCACACCCTTGACGCGTATGGGGGATGCGGCCCTGCTGGGATGTGACGGCCTTATCAGCGTCACGCTTCCGTTCGTGGGGGGCACGGTGACCGAAAACACCTACCTCGGTTATGTTTTCGGTGCGGAGCACGTTGATTTTTCAAAGGGCTATTATCCGCCGCGTCTGGCACGCGTTGTGCTTTTGGAGGGCTGCGAAGCGCTGGGCAACTATGCTTTTTTTGAGTGCGAGAGTCTGAAGGAGGTCGTTCTTCCCGAGGGAATGACGACCATCGGCGCGCGTGCGTTTTATCTGTGCGAGGCGCTTTGGAGCGTCAGGTTGCCCGATTCGCTCAAAACCCTGCGTGAGGCGGCATTCCACGGGTGCGTTTCTTTGAAAGAAGTCACCTTTGGAACGAAGCTGAGCCAAATCGGTGCCAATGCCTTTTATCAGTGCGTGTCGCTGACCTCCGTGAAGCTTCCCGCAACGCTCAAATCCTTGCCGTCCTCCTGCTTTGCCGATTGTATCTCGCTCAAAACCGTGGGGCTCGGCGGTGTTACGTCGGTTGGCGCGCAGGCGTTCCGCAACTGCGAGGCGCTCAAATCCGTTTCGGCATCGGGAAAGGTGACCTTCAAAGAGGGCAACGAGTACGCCGAAAAGGTACTGAAATAAAAGAAAAAAAGAGCATCGCAGGATGCTCTTTTTTCTAGTTCCGTCTGTAAGCCGGGTTCTGTCGAGGGCGGTCATCAATCTGCGCGCCGCGTCGCCGCGACGCTTCGAAACGTATGTTTCGTGCCACCTCGGGAGATATGCCGGACCGGCCTCCCATGGGGTGTTGCTTCGGATAGGGTTTACAGCGGACCTATGTTACCATAGGAACGGGTGAGCTCTTACCTCGCCTTTCCAGCCTTACCGCAAAGCGCGGCGGTATATTTCTGTTGCACTTTCCCGACGGTTACCCGTGGCTGACGTTATCAGCTATCCTGTCCTGTGAAGCCCGGACTTTCCTCACGGTAATACCTTTCGGCAACATACCGCGCGATCGCCCGACGGAGCTACGCATATTATACCCGATAATATTGCGTTTGTCAAGAGAAATCTTTGCAATGCTTTGTGCACTGTGTGGGAATTTTTGATAAATGTCTTGCTTTTCCGCGTACGCCGTGCTATAATAGTGGGAACATGAAAAGAGGTGTATATTATGAAAAACTCATACACGCGACTCAAATACGCCTGCTATACCATCAACGTGTCCATGGCGGCGGTTACCGTGCTGTCCTCAATCCTGTTCATGACCTTCCGCTCTCTCTACGGGATCTCTTATTCGCTTCTGGGACTTTTGGTGCTGATCAACTTTCTCACGCAGCTTTCCGTCGACCTGCTGCTTTCCTTCTTCTCGCACAAGATCAACATTCCCGCAACGGTCAAAATGACGCCGTTCCTCACGGCGCTGGGACTGTGTATTTACGCGCTGTGGCCGTTCCTGTTTCCCGATTCGGTCTACGTGGGGCTTGTGACCGGAACGGTGATCTTTTCCGCCGCAGCTGGACTTAACGAGGTTTTGACGAGCCCCGTCATTGCTGCGATCCCGTCGGACGACCCCGATCGCGAAATGAGCAAGCTTCATTCCACCTACGCGTGGGGTGTGGTAGGTGTCATTATTGTGGCAACCCTCTTTTTGCAGATCCTCGGACGCGAAAGCTGGCAATGGCTCGCGCTTTTGTTCACGCTGATCCCCCTTCTTTCCATGATTCTGTTTAGCGGGGTAAAGATCCCCGAAATGCAAACGCCCGAGCGCGTAACGGGCGCGTTAAAGCTCTTGAAAAATCGCGGACTGTGGTTAAGCCTTGCCGGTATTTTCCTTGGCGGTGTTGCCGAGTCGGTCATGACGCAATGGAGCTCGGGATATCTTGAGTCCACGCTCGGTATTTCCAAGGTGTGGGGTGACATTTTCGGCTTTGCGATGTTCGCCGCGATGCTGGGACTTGGGCGGACGCTGTATGCCAAGATCGGTAAAAACATTGAGCGTGTATTGATTATGGGTGCCGTTGGTGCGACGCTTTGCTATTTTACGGCTGCAATTGTCTCCGTTCCCGTAGTCGGTCTTTTGGCTTGCGCGCTGACAGGTCTTTGTACGTCCATGCTCTGGCCGGGAAGCCTTGTTGTGGCATCCGACCGTTTCCCGACGGGGGGCGTATTTATCTACGCCATGATGGCATCGGGGGGCGACCTTGGCGCGGCGGTAGGACCCCAGCTGATGGGAATCGTAACCGACGTAGCAATCGCAAATCCCACGCTTGCGGCGTGTGCACGCGAGCTGTCTCTCACGCCCGACCAATTGGGCATGAAGCTCGGCATGCTTGTGGCAATGCTGTTCCCGCTGGCGGCAATTCCGATCTACGTAAAGCTCTGGAAGGGTAGAAAAAAGCAATAA
>JAZRFD010000091.1:0-8631 GCA_045661185.1 Eubacteriales bacterium
TTCTATACACAACATTTGCAATTGTGTCTGCTTGCTTTTATCCTTTTTTCTGTACATATAAAACACCTGCCTTTACGGTATCTATTATACCATATCGGCAGGTGTTTCGTCAATACGACATCCTTTTTGTCTACAGTCTGAGGGGAAACCTTACGGTTTCCCCTTGAAGCAATCGCTTAGATTTCGGGAATAACGATCTCAACTTCCTTGCCGGCAGCCGCAGATTTTGCGATACCGTCGATGATTGCCTGGTTGTACAGGATCTCAGAGGACGGAACGGGAGCCGTTCCGCCTTCCTTGACGGCGTCAAGGAACGTACGGATCTTCAGGTCGAACAGGTTCTCTTCCATCTTAATGATCGGAACCGTGGTCTGGGTCTGCTCACCGCATACCTCGTGGTAGATGGTCATAGCGCCGCCAACAGTGCCGTTCCAGCACTCGGTGGAAGGAATGCGCAAGCTACCCTTGGTACCCATGATGATGGTATCACCCGACGTATCGAGGTTCATTGCCCATGCAATACGGAAGTCGAGAATGATGCCACCCTCAAGGCGAATGAACGCTGCTGCGAAATCGTCAACACCAAAGAGAGACGCATACTCGGGATGGTTCGTGTTGACGTAATTGGAATAGTTCGGATCGGTGCCGAAGAAGTTGGACTTGTAGCCCGAAACGGTCAGAGGCTTCGGGTTGCCGACTGCGTTGAGCACCATATCAAGAGAATAGCATCCGATGTCACCGAGCGCGCCAAGGCCTGCGGTCTTATCCTCGATGAAGGTAGTACCGAACGGCGTGGGAATACCGCGACGGCGGCCGCCACCGGTCTGGATGTAGTAGATCTTACCAAGCTGACCCGACTGGCAGATCTTCTTGATCATCTTCATGTTAGCGTCCATTCTGGGCTGATGTCCGATGGACAGGATCTTGCCGCTTGCCTTCTCTGCCTTGATGACCTCAACGGCCTCGTCAAGGGTTACGGTGAAGGGCTTCTCCAAGAGAACGTTAACGCCTGCGTTGAGAGAGTCGATCGCGGGCTGTGCGTGCTGACGGTTGTAGGTACAAATGGAAACGGCATCAAGCTTGAGGCTCTTGTCCGCGAGCATTTCCTTGTGAGATGCGTAGTCGGTTTTAACGCCCTCAACACCGAACTTTTCAAAGAATGCCTTTGCCTTGCCGGGGATGAGGTCAGCGCCAGCAACGATCTCAACGTCAGGCTGACGCAGGTAGGACGCGATGTGTGCCTCTGCGATCCAGCCGGTACCGATGATACCGACTCTTACCTTCTTCGTGGTGTCGATCACCTTTTTTTCTTGATTCTTTTTGAAATCATCCAATCCCATGATTCAATACCTCCGTTTGATAGTTATTTAATAGGTAGCTTTCGATCAGCAACCAATGGTTTTCAGATATTCGCGGCTCTTCTTTGCGCATTCCAAGGGGCTAAGGCCCATAGAGGGATTATCCTGCTCAACGACGACCCATTCACTGCCGGCCTTTGTGGCAGCATCGAGAATTGCGGGGAAATCCTGCTTGCCCGAGCCTACGGGACGTAGCTCAAATTTCTGCGATGCGGGCTCCGCTTTCTTTTCAATGCCGATCAGCTCGTACATGTTCTCGGACTTCTCACCAACGAAATCCTTAAGGTGGACAACAGGTGCGCGTCCTGCGTACTTGAGCAGATACGTTGCGGGAACCTCACCGCCGACGTTGACCCAGCAGGTGTCGAGCTCGGTCTGGAGAAGCTCTGCGGGAACGCTGTCATACAGCACATCCAGCGCGTATTTGCCGTCGATCTTGAGGAATTCAAAATCATGGTTGTGATACAGAAGGGTGATGCCAAGCTTCTCGGCAACTGTGCCCAGCATCTCAACGTTCTTGATCACCTGTGCGAAATTGGGCGTACCGGGACGGTACTCCTCAGTCAGATACGGAACCGCCACGAATTTGCAGCCGATGGTTGCGTACTGACCAAGCACGCCCTCAGGATCGGCGATCATATCAAGATAAGGAACGTGTGCCGAAATGGGATTCAGTCCCAGGTCCGCGCACATATCGCGTACCTCCTCGGGAGTATGCCCGTAGAGTCCTGCGAACTCCACACCGTCATAGCCCATCTGCTTGAGTGCCTTGAGCGTGCCGTACAAATTCTTTGCGGCATCGTCTCTTACCGAATATACCTGAATGGCAACAGGAAAACGCATATATTCAATTCTCCTTTATTTTTTATTGGAAAGTATTCCTACCTTTTATTATAAGGCAGATCATGCGATTTGTCAAGACACTATTTGAGCCCAAAGAGACAAATATTGCTATCAATGATTCGTCAGGGCAATAATTAAGTCTTTATTTGCGCAAATCTGTACCAAAAACGTCTCTCCGCCCTCGGTAATCCTGAGATAATAGCGTTCCTCGTCAAACAAAACGCCCGTATAGTTGTAAATGCGCTTGCCGCTCTTTTCGGACGAAAGCTGTGCGCGGGTCTCCTCCGTGCGCGGCAGCGCCATGCTGACCGAGGTCAGCGACACACGGCAAACCACCATACGGCGCCTGCCGTAAAGCTCGGTGATAATAAAGTCAAGGCTTCCGTCCTCATCCTCCTCGATCGCATACACGTAGTTGCGCGCGACCACCATGGAAAACAAGAGGATCATCGCGGCAATCCCACAAACGCCCGCGATCTGGAAAAGTGCTCCGTACGGGACACCGGGAATAAAAGACACGAAATAGATCAAAAGCCCGATCACAAGCACCAACGCCGTGAGAAGCTTTTCTTTTTTCTTTGCAAATTTAGGTGCGTATTCGTACATCGTCACCCCTCCTCGTTGATTTTTTCAAGCAGTAGCTGCTCGCATAGCGCGGGGTCTGCGCGCCCTGCGCTCAAAGCCATCATTTTGCCAAGCAACGCCTTGAGTGCCGCTGCCTTGCCGCCGCGATAATCCTCCACGGCACGCGGAAGCTCCGTCATAGCGCGCTCGGCAAGAGCCAAGATCTGCTCTCTGTCACGCAGCTGCGCAAGCCCCTCGCGTTCCACCGTCTCGGCAGGAGAAAAGTCCTCCTTCAAAAGACGCGCAAGCAGCTTTTTCGCGGTCGCGCTGTTGACCGTTCCGTCTCCCATCAGATCGGAAAGCTCGCCAAGACGCGCGGCAACCACGGGAGACGCAAAGGGATCACTCTCGCAAAAGCGCAAGAGGTCGCTCAACAGCAAATTGACCAAAAGGATCGGATAGCGCGAGCGTTCTGCCGCGTCCTCAAAATAATCCGCCAAGGCGCGCTCGGAGACCAGAATCTGCGCGCTTGAGGGCGCAATTCCGTACTCGCGCACCAAGCGCTCGGCGCGCGCGTTTGGAAGTTCGGGGAGCGCGGCGCGCAAGGCCTCAATCTCTGCCCGCTCCAAGCGGATCGGTAACAGATCGGGCTCGGTCAGATAGCGGTAATCCTCCGCGTTTTCCTTGGCGCGCATGCAGACCGTCTGTCCGCTTGCCTCATCATAACGCCTCGTTTCCGCGCGTAAGGGCTTCCCTGCCTCAAGCAGCGCCACCTGACGCGCCTGCTCAAAACGGATCGCCTTTTCCACAAAAGCAAAGGAATTCACGTTCTTGATCTCGCTCCGCACGCCAAGAATCTCGCTTCCCCTCGGACGCACCGACACGTTGACGTCGCAACGCAAGGAGCCCTCCTGCATGCGGCAATCCGAAATGCCGCAGGTCAAAAGGATCGAACGCAATGCCTTGAGGTACGCCACCGCCTCGGCGGCGCTGTGCATATCGGGTGCGGAAACGATCTCGATCAAGGGAACTCCGCATCGGTTGCAATCCACCAGCGTTCGCTCCCCCGTGTGGATCAGCTTGCCCGCATCCTCCTCAATGTGGATGCGCACAATACCGATCCTCTTTTTTTCACCGTCCTCGGACGCAATCTCAAGGTGTCCGTCGCGGCAAAGCGGCACGCGATCCTGCGAGATCTGGTACGCCTTTGGAAGATCGGGGTAAAAATACTGCTTTCGGTCGGTGCGGCAAAGAGATGAGACCGTGCAATTGAGCGCCAGCCCCGCCATCACGCCAAGCTCCACAGCACGGCGGTTCAGCATCGGGAGAGCCCCCGGAAGCCCCATGCAAACGGGGCAGCATTGCGTGTTGGGCGGAGCGCCAAAGCGTGTCCGACACGCGCAAAAAATCTTGGAGTCGGTTTTCAGCTCCGCGTGCACCTCCAAGCCTATCACAAGCTCATATCCGTTCATTTCGCACCCTCCTCAAAAAGACGTGCCGCACGCAAAAGCAACCCTTCGGCACACGGACGTGCCGTGAGTTGAACCGCCAGCGGAAGCTCCGAGGCGTCAAAGCCGAACGGGATCGACAACGCAGGGAACCCCGCAAGGCTTGCGTATACCGTGCAAAGATCCGCGTAGTACATCTGCTCGGGTGAGGGAGCATTGTCGCGAGCGAATGCAACGCTTGGCGCCGTAGGTGTCAAAAGCAGGTCGCAACGCGACAAAAGTGCCGTCATTTCGTGCAAAATGTGCTCGCGCACGCGCAAAGCACGCACGTAAAAGCGTTCACGGTTTTCCGCGCGCAACAGATCCATGCCAAACAGGATCCGACGCTTGACCTCATCGCCAAAGCCTTCACCGCGGCTACGCGCGTAAAGAGCCTTCAGGCTCTCGGCGCCGTCCGCACGACGGCCGAAATGCACGCCGTCATAGCGTGAAAGATTTGAGGAAAGCTCGGCACTGCTGATCACGGTGTAGGCCGCCAAAGCCTCCTCGGGCATAGGTAAACGCACCGGCTCGATCCGCGCACCGTTCATTTTTAAAATATGGATCGCGTTCTCTAACGCATTCTGCACGTCGCGGCTGACGTGCGCCTCGTCAAAATCCGCAACCACGCCCACGCGAAGCGGTGGCAAGGGCTTTTCTGCTTCGCTGAAAGCATCTGCCCCGCACACGTCGATCGCCGTTGCGTCATAAGCATCCTTCCCTGCCACGGCCGCAAGCACTGCCGCAACGTCGCGGGCATCGGTCGCCATAATGCCGACACAATCCAAGGACGACGCCATTGCGGTCAGTCCGTAGCGCGAGATCGCGCCATAAGTGGGTTTCAGGCCATACACACCGCAAAATGCCGCGGGCTGACGGACCGATCCGCCTGTATCCGAGCCCAACGCAAAGGGCACCTCGCGCGCACCGACCGCCGCGGCCGAGCCGCCGGACGAACCTCCCGGAACGCATGACGCGTTCCACGGGTTGCGGGTTTCTCCAAGCGCCGAATATCCCGTCGTGCTACCCATGGCAAACTCGTCCATATTGGTCTTTCCCACAAGCACCGCGCCCGCCTCGCGCAAGCGCGCCGTTACGGTCGCATCGTAAGGCGAAATATAATGCTCCAGCATGCGCGACGCACAGGTCATGCGCATTCCGCGCACACAAATGTTATCCTTGAGCGCAAACGGAATACCATCAAGCATCCCGCGGCATTCATGAGACGCACGGCGCGCATCGGACTGTGCGGCAGCATTCAAGGCCCCCTCTGCGTCCACGGTCAAAAACGCACCGACCTTCCCGTCACGCGCGTCGATTTGATCAAGGCAAGCGCGCGTCAGCTCCAGTGCCGAGTAGTCCCCCTTTTCCAGATGCACGGCATGCTCACAGAGCGAATAATTCAATAGCTCCTTCACGCTCATTCCTCCAACACTCGCGGCACGGTAAAAAAGCCGTCCTCAGACGCGGCAGCCTCTGCCCACGCGGTGTAGCCCTCCCACTCTGCCGCCAGATCCTCTCGCCATGCCGACAGCGGCACGGCATTGGAAAAGGGATCGTCCACCGTAGCGTCGATCGGTGCCGAATCCAAAATCTGCGCGATCCCGTGCAACGCCCCCAAGGAGCGGCAAAGCGCTGTTTCCTCATCCTTTGTGAGTGCGATCCGCGCGATCTGTGCAAGCGCTCGCACCCGTTCTATCGAATACTCCATCCCTATACTCCGTTATTTTCCGACGCAGAAGTGTGCAAAGATCTGCGCCACGATATCCTCGGACACCGCGCGTCCGTCAAGCTCACAGATCGCCTCCATCGCGCGCTCCACGTCTGAGCAGTAAAGCTCCGACGGCAAGCCTGCGCGCAACGCGTCCAGTGCTCTGCGCAACGCTTCCAAGGCCGCCAAAGCGGCACCGTGCTGACGCGCATTCGTCAAAACCGCGTCACGACGCACGTCGATCTCGCCCGCGGTAAACAACTCTTCCACGCACGCAGCAAGCGCGTCCATACCCGTTCCGTCCTTGGCACAAACGCGCACCGTGTGTGCAAAATGGCCCTCATATTCTGCAACGTGTCCATTGTTTGAATCGACCTTGTTGACCACGGCAAGGACTGTGGCGTGGGTCGCCTTCAGCTCCTCGATCAGCACGCGCTCCTCATCGGTCATCGCGCGCCCACCGTCAAAAACAGCCAAAATCAGCTCAGCATCATCCATCGTTTTGCGCGCGCGGTCGATGCCGATCCGCTCCACCGCGTCCTCGGTTTCGTGCAAGCCTGCCGTGTCAAACAAGCGCAATGTCACGCGGCCAAGCGTAGCGGTCTCACTCAATACGTCGCGCGTTGTTCCCGCAATCTCCGTAACGATCGCGGCGTCGCGCCCGACGATGCGGTTGTAAAGTGAGCTTTTTCCGACGTTGGGGCTACCGCAGATCACGGTCGGGATCCCCTCCATGATCGCGTGTCCCGTGCGATAGGAATCCGCAAGGGCGTTCAGGTCGTTGATCGCACGCACAAACGCCGCTTCGATCTCGTCCTGCCCCATCTCTGCCAGATCCTCCTCGGGATAATCAATCTTCACATATATACTTGCCAGCGTGTCGCGCAAGGCCTCATAGATCGCGCGGCTTTTTTCCTCAACCTTGCCACGCATGCCCGCATGTGCCAGCGCCATCTGCTCCTCGGTCTGCGCTTCCAAGAGATTCCCCAACGCCTCCGCAGAGGAAAGCCCCATCTTGCCGTTTACAAAGGCACGGCGCGTAAATTCGCCCGCCTCGGCAGCCCGTGCTCCGGCCGCCAGAAGTGCCGTCAGCACCGTTTGTGTCAGCAGCATTCCGCCATGGCAGCAGATCTCCACCGTGTCCTCGCCCGTAAAGGAAGCGGGCGCACGAAAGACCGTTGCAAGGCCGTCGTCGACCGCTTGCACCGTTCCGTCACCGTTGACACGTAAGATCTCACCGTACACCGCCGTGCGCGAGGGTGCGCTTGAAAGGGCTTTTCCACTCTTTGGCGCAAAGACCCGCTCGCAAATCTCGATCGCACGCGCGCCCGACACTCTCAAAAGTGCCACGCCACCCTTACCGTGCGGCGTACTGACCGCGGCAATCGTATCTCCCAAATTCATCATAACTCCCTCCGGTATGAAAACGGGGCTGTTTCCTGCTGAAACAGCCCCGTGCCACCCAAAAATTACTCTTCGTCCTCAAGAACAGGGGCGGTGTATTCGGATTTCGTATCGTCGAGGAACATCACCACACGGCGATTGTTCTCCGAGCCGATCGAGTTGGTGGAAACACCCTCAATGCCCTGCACCTCGGAGTGGATAATGCGACGCTCGTAAGGATTCATGGGCTCGAGCATCACACTCTTCTTGTACTTGACGACCTTTGCCGCCATGCGTCTTGCCAGCGCACGCAGAGCCTCCTCGCGCTTTGCGCGGTAGCCCTCGATGTCAAGCGTGATCTTCACGTACTCGCGCTTCTCGCCCTTGATCTTCTTGTTTGCCGCAAGATTTGCCAGATACTGCAAGGAATCCAGCGTTTCACCGTGATGACCGATCAGAGCGCCTGCGCCCTCACCGTCTGCGGTGATGAGAATATCGTCGTTGTTGCCCACCTTCTTTTCAATGGTCAGGTTCAGCTCCATGTCAGAGGCGATCTTGCGAATGAACTCCAGCGCGATGTCCGCGCCGCCAAGAGTGTAGGATGCCGACACCTTTGCGTCGGTTGCACCGATTCCAAGGAACCCGCGCTTGCCCTCCTCCAGAACCTCAAACTCAATTTCTTCCATGGCTACG
Organism: Eubacteriales bacterium; assembly: GCA_045661185.1. GTDB lineage: Bacteria > Bacillota > Clostridia > Oscillospirales > CAG-272 > UMGS1865. The sequence goes on from JAZRFD010000091.1 coordinate 8,040, forward strand.
CCGAGCTCCAGCGCTGCCTTTTCCTTTGCTTCTTCAACGGTCTTTGCCGTTACGATCAATTCCTTTTTCACACTCATACCTCGTCCTTATTGTTGTCATTTTCTTCAGCCTTCTGTTCGTCGGCCTCGGCAGGCTTTTCTGCCTTCTGCTCAGGTCTGCGATCCTTTTTCATGGGAACTGCAAACTTGGCAAGTCTTTCGCGCTCTTCCTTTTCGCGCTTTTCGCGCTCCTCGATCGCAAGGCGTCTTGCCTCACCTCTGGCACGCGTATCCTCAAAATCCTCGTCGTCGATATAGTGCAACGAGCGGACCGCGCCTGCCTTACTCGATTTCTTAACGGTCTTCTTGCCCGCCATTTCCTTAGCGGCAGCCTTGTAATCCTCCTCCGTAAAGGTGGGAAGCGGCATAACCTTGGACATAATGACGGTCTTTGCAAAGCTCAACCAGCTGCGGAATGCCCAGTATACACCGATTACGGAAGGAACCATAAAGGTGAAGAAGGTGGACATTGCGGGCATGGTGATATCCATCATGGAGTTGGAGCAAGCAACCTGACGGTTGTCTGTGTTCTCGTTCATCGTGCCCTGATAGAT